>NZ_JBSFUU010000083.1:0-43991 GCF_053591955.1 Streptomyces sp. NPDC002845
CCGCCCGCGTCGACGACCTGACCTCCTGGGTGAACGACAAGACCGGCGCGCCCCGCATCACCGACTTCAACTGCGACGCCGTCGAGGACATCGCCGTCGGCGACCCCACGGCGGTCGTGAACAGCAAGTCGGGGGCCGGCCTGGTACGGGTCGTCTACGGCGGTGACAAGGGCACCGTGGCGCTCCACCAGGACGTCGACTATGTGCCGACCGGAGCCGAGGCGGGTGACGGGTTCGGCGAGGAACTGGCCGTCGTCGACTGGGACGAGGACGGCTGCACCGACCTGGTCGTGGGCGTCCCCTCCGAGGACATCGGCACCGTGGTGGACGGCGGTCTGGTGACCGTCCTGTACGGCTCCCGGAACGGCCTGGGCCAAGGCAAGGCGGGGTTCAACCTCCAGCAGGGCACCGGCTCGGGTGCCATCAAGGAGAGGCCGTCGGCGGCCGGCGACCGGATGGGCGCCGGCCTGGCCGCCGGTCACACCGCCGCCGGTGAGCCGTATCTGGTGATCGGCACGCCCGGCAAGAACCTGAAGGGCCACGTGGACGCGGGCCTGGTCTACTACCTGCGCGGTACCACCAACGTCGATATCCACCAGGATGATCCGGGTGTGGTGGGTGTCATCGAGGGCGGCGACCAGTTCGGTGCCTCTGTCACAGCTTCGCCGAACCACATCGCAATCGGCGCCCCGGGCGAGGCCGCCGGCACCAGCGCGGACGCCGGCATGGTGGCGATCATGGACCACAAGCTGAGCGCGGACGGCATCCCCGCCCCCGTGGCCAGCATTGACCAGGACACTGCCGGCATCAGCGACGCGGCCGAGGCCGGCGACCGGTTCGGCGAGTCGCTCTCGATGGTCGCGTACCGTCCCTCCGGCGCCACCGCAGCGACCGACTCGATCCTCGCCATCGGTACGCCCGGTGAGACCCTCTGGGTCGGATCGACCTCCTTCAAGGACGCGGGGCAGGTGACCACGGTCCGGGTGACCGCGGCCGGCACGGTGAGCCAGCTGGCCACCATCCATCAGGGTGTCGCCAGCGTGAACGGGGCCTCGCAGGCCGACGACCGGTTCGGCGCCCGGGTCACCGCCACGAACACCGCGCCGGACACGACGAGCACAGCCTCGACCATGCTGCTGGCGGTCGGCGTACCCGGCAAGGACATCGGCACAGCCACCGACGCGGGCGTCGTGCAGACCTTCTCGCTCCTGGGCACGCCGGGCGACTCCGACCACTGGATCGAGGCGGGCAACGCACGCGGCCTGCCCGGCACCCCCGGCGCATCGCAACTCGTGGGCAACTACCTGAACGCCACCGGCACCCACCTGTGGATCGGCCTGCCGCACGGCCCCGCCGAGCGCGGCGCCGTCCACGGCCTGCCCTGGTCGAACGCCATGGGCGGCACGGGCGCGACCGTGACGACCTATCAGCCCGGCCTGAACGGCCTGCCCCTCACGGGCAAGGCCTTCGGCATGGCCATCCGCTGACCCGACGCGGCGAACGGACCCCGGAGGAGAGCTGCTTCCGGGGTCCACCTCCTCTCACAGTGATGCACCGCCCGACATGAGACGGGTCACGTCAACCGCTTCCAGCTCGACGCTGAGAAGCCGTACGAGCCGCTTGCTTCGGCCCTGACCGCCGTCCGGGGAGAGGACCCTGCCGTAAGCAATCGCCCATGCCGGGCACACCACGACACGAAGAGGTCCCGCCCTCCACAGGACGGGACCTCCATCTGCGTACAGCCGAAGAGCCTTACGCGAGCAGCGCCGGAATCGTCTCCTCGTGGGCCTTCCGCAGCTCCTCCAGCGACAGCTTGAACTCGCCCTGCACCTCCACCGAGTCACCGTCCACGACGCCGATGCGGGTGACGGGAAGCCCCCGCGCCCCGCACATGTCGTTGAAGCGGACCTCCTCCGAGCGCGGCACGGCGACGACCGCACGCCCCGCCGACTCCGAGAAGAGGAAGGTGAAGGCGTCCAGCCCGTCCGGTACGACCAGACGCGCGCCCTTGCCGCCAAGGAGCGCGGACTCGACCACGGCCTGGATCAGACCGCCGTCGGACAGGTCGTGCGCGGAGTCGATCATGCCGTCGCGGGAGGCGGAGATCAGGATCTCGGCGAGCAGCCGCTCACGCTCCAGGTCCACCTGGGGCGGCAGCCCGCCCAGGTGGTCGTGGACGACCTGCGACCAGGCCGAACCGCCGAACTCCTCACGTGTCTCGCCGAGGAGGTAGAGCAGCTGCCCCTCCTCCTGGAAGGCGACCGGCGTGCGCCGGGCCACGTCGTCGATGACACCGAGGACCGCGACCACCGGGGTCGGGTGGATGGCGGCCTCGCCCGTCTGGTTGTAGAGGGAGACGTTGCCGCCCGTGACCGGGGTGCCGAGCTGCTGGCAGGCGTCCGCGAGACCACGTACCGCCTCCGCGAACTGCCACATCACCGCCGGGTCCTCGGGCGAGCCGAAGTTCAGGCAGTCGGAGACGGCGAGCGGCTTGGCACCGGTCGTGGCGACGTTCCGGTACGCCTCCGCCAGCGCGAGCTGCGCGCCCGCGTACGGGTCGAGCTTCGCGTACCGGCCGTTGCCGTCCGTGGCGATGGCGACGCCGAGGCCGCTCGCCTCGTCGACGCGGATCATGCCGGAGTCCTCGGGCTGGGCCAGCACCGTGTTGCCCTGTACGAAGTGGTCGTACTGGCTGGTGATCCAGGACTTGGAGGCCTGGTTCGGGGAGCCGACCAACTTCATGACCTGCTCGCGCAGTTCCTCGCTCGTCGCCGGGCGCGGCAGCTTGTTCGCGTCGTCCGCCTGGAGCTCGTCCTGCCAGGACGGGCGGGCGTAGGGGCGCTCGTAGACCGGGCCCTCGTGCGCCACGGTGCGCGGGTCGACGTCGACGATCTTGCCGCCGTGCCAGTAGATCTCCAGGCGGTCGCCGTCGGTCACCTCACCGATGACGGTTGCGATGACGTCCCACTTCGCGCAGATCTCCAGGAACCGGTCGACCTTCTCCGGCTCGACGACCGCGCACATGCGTTCCTGCGACTCGCTCATGAGGATTTCCTCGGGGGAGAGAGTGGAGTCGCGGAGAGGTACGTCGTCGAGGGTGACGCGCATGCCGCCGGAGCCGTTGGAGGCCAGCTCGGACGTGGCGCAGGACAGGCCCGCCGCGCCGAGGTCCTGGATGCCGACGACCAGCTTCTCGGCGAAGGCTTCGAGCGTGCACTCGATGAGCAGCTTCTCCTGGAAGGGGTCGCCGACCTGGACGGCGGGGCGCTTGCTCGGCTTGGCGTCGTCGAAGGTCTCGGAGGCCAGGATGGACGCGCCGCCGATGCCGTCACCGCCGGTCCGGGCCCCGTACAGGATGACCTTGTTGCCCGCGCCGGACGCCTTCGCGAGGTGGATGTCCTCGTGCCGCATGACGCCGATGGCACCGGCGTTGACCAGCGGGTTGCCCTGGTAGCAGGAGTCGAAGACGACCTCGCCGCCGATGTTGGGCAGGCCGAGGCAGTTGCCGTAGCCGCCGATGCCCGCGACGACGCCCGGGAGGACGCGCTTGGTGTCCGGGTGGTCGGCAGCACCGAAGCGGAGGGGGTCCACGACCGCGACCGGCCGCGCGCCCATCGCGATGATGTCGCGCACGATGCCGCCGACGCCGGTCGCCGCGCCCTGGTAGGGCTCGACGTACGACGGGTGGTTGTGCGACTCGACCTTGAAGGTCACGGCGTAGCCCTGGCCGACGTCCACGACACCGGCGTTCTCACCGATGCCCACCAGCAGCGCATCGCTCTGGGGCGCCTTCTCGCCGAACTGGCGAAGATGGACCTTGCTGCTCTTGTACGAGCAGTGCTCGGACCACATGACCGAGTACATGGCGAGTTCGGCACCGGTGGGCCGGCGGCCGAGGATCTCCACGACCCGCTCGTACTCGTCCTTCTTCAGGCCGAGTTCGGCCCAGGGCAGCTCGACGTCGGGGGTCGCGGCCGCGTGCTCGACCGTGTCCAGAGGCGTCCGGCTCATGCGTTGACCAGCTTCTTGAGGATCGAGGTGAAGAAGGGGAGGCCGTCGGTGCGGCCGGTGCCGATGAGGGGCTCGACGGCGTGCTCCGGGTGCGGCATCAGGCCTACGACGTTGCCGGCCTCGTTGGTGATGCCGGCGATGTCACGGAGGGAGCCGTTGGGATTGCCGTATCCATCAGCGGCTGCGCCGCGGGCGAGGTAACGGAACGCGACCCGGCCCTCGGCCTCCAGCATGTCGAGGGTGCGCTCGTCGGCGACGTACCGCCCGTCCATGTTCTTCAGCGGGATGTGGATCTCCTGCCCGGACGTGTAGTCGGTCGTCCAGGCGGTGTCCGCGTTCTCCACCCGCAGCTTCTGGTCGCGGCAGATGAAGTGCAGGTGGTTGTTGCCGAGCATCGCGCCGGGGAGGAGGTGGGCCTCGGTGAGGATCTGGAAGCCGTTGCAGATGCCGAGGACCGGCATTCCCGACTTCGCCTGCTCGATGACGGGCTCCATCACCGGCGAGAAGCGGGAGATTGCTCCGGCGCGCAGATAGTCGCCGTAACTGAAACCGCCGGGCAGCACCACGGCGTCGACCTGCTTGAGGTCCTTGTCCTTGTGCCAGAGAGCGACGGGTTCGGCACCCGCGTACTTGATCGCGCGCTGGGTGTCCCGGTCGTCGAGGCTTCCCGGGAAAGTGACGACGCCAATACGAGCGGTCACTTTCCGACCTCCGCGACTTCCTCCACCTTGACGGTGAAGTCTTCGATCACGGTGTTGGCGAGGAAGGATTCCGCCAGTTCATGGATGCGGGCGAGCGCGGTGTCGTCGACCGGCCCGTCCACTTCCAGTTCGAATCGCTTTCCCTGACGTACGTCGGAGACGCCCTCGAAACCGAGACGCGGCAGCGCGCGCTGCACCGCCTGGCCCTGGGGGTCGAGGATCTCCGGCTTGAGCATGACGTCGACTACGACGCGTGCCACTGGCACTCCCGGTGTGTGGTGCTGAGCAGGTTCCTTCAGACTACCCGCACAAAAAATCTACACGGGTAGATTCGTAGGAAACCACAGAGATTACACGTGAGCACTGTCACGATACGGTATCGAACAGGCCCCTCGGAGGAAACATCTTGGAAAGATCCCGGGTACCTATTGCGCGGCGGACACGCGGAAGGTTTTAGTCGGGCTTCACAATGCAATGCCAGGCACTGTACAAATGAATTGGCAATAGCCGATACTTTGCCCAATACCCCCATTTCAGCCGGACAGCCGACGTCTGGCCCCTACGACATCTCCATGACGCACATACGCACATGCCGTATCAGCGCGTCCTGGAAGGTGCTCGCATCGCCGAGACGTCGCACGAAGGGACCGATATTCGTGGCGCAGCGTGTCGTGGTCACTCTCTTTGACGACATCGACGGCTCGGAAGCGGCGGAAACGATCGCCTTCGGGCTGGACGGCAGGTCGTACGAGATCGACCTGAACGAAGCCAACGCCAAGGAACTGCGCAAGGCCCTCGCGCCGTTCATGGAGGCCGGGCGCAAGCGGTCGAGGTCCGGCAAGGCGTACCGGCAGACGGAGGTCGCCCCCGACCCGTCGGCCGTCCGGGCCTGGGCCCAGGCCAACAAGATGGACGTGCCGGCGCGCGGGCGGATCCCCAAGAGGGTCTACGAGGCGTTCGCCGCAGCGCGATGAGCGCCGGCCGGTAGTTCGCCGCGGCACGGTGAGCGTCGGCCGGGTCCCGGTCACCCCGCCGTCGGCCGACGACCGGTCACCCGCCCCTCGGGACAACCGACTTGCGCTGCACCCCTCCTGGTCAGCTAGAGTCTGGAGCACGCCGAGGGGCGAGGCCGAAAGGCCCACCTCACGGAGTTACGCGGGTGTAGTTCAGTAGTAGAACATCCCCCTTCCAGGGGGAAGGCGCAGTGTGCAATTCCTGTCACCCGCTCTGCACAGTCGTACGGACCACTCTTGTGGATCAGGTAGGCTGGTGTTCGTGCCGATCGGTGGGAGCCGGTCGGAGGCATTGCGGACGTAGCTCAGTTGGTAGAGCGCAACCTTGCCAAGGTTGAGGTCGCGAGTTCGAGCCTCGTCGTCCGCTCGGGAATGAAGGCCCTGGTCGAAAGACCGGGGCCTTCGTCGTGTTCGGGCACGGCCTATTGGTTTTGGGCGCTTGCTCTGAGTGCCTGCTTTGGGCTTGCCCTTGGGTGCCCTGGGTGCTGACTTTGGGTGCTTGGTCCGGGTACTTGCTTTGGGTGCTTGGTCTGACATTTGTCATGCGGAGTGATGACAGGGCGCACTGCTGCCGGGCCCTGATCGCCGGGATGCTGAATCCATGAACACCAACAGGCACGTGATTGAGGTCACTGACCTGCGACGCGTGTACGGGGGCGGTTTCGAGGCCGTACGGGGGATCACGTTCTCCGTGGGCCAGGGGGAACTCTTCGCGCTCCTGGGCACGAACGGCGCGGGCAAGACATCGACGGTGGAACTGCTGGAGGGGCTCGCGGTACCGGCCGGCGGGCGGGTGCGGGTGCTCGGGCACGACCCGTACGCGGAGAGGGCGGCCGTGCGGCCGCGGATCGGCGTGATGCTGCAGGAGGGCGGCTTCCCCTCCGAGCTGACCGTCGCGGAGACGGTACGGATGTGGGCGGGGTGCACGAGCGGGGCGCGGCCCATCGGGGAGGCCCTGGAGATCGTCGGGCTGGGGCGGCGGTCCGGCGTTCGGGTGAAGCAGTTGTCCGGGGGTGAGAAGCGGCGCCTGGACCTGGCGCTCGCGCTCCTCGGGCGCCCCGAGGTCCTCTTCCTCGACGAGCCGACGACCGGGCTCGACGCCGAAGGCCGCCAGGAGACCTGGGAGCTGGTGCGCGAGCTGCGCGCCGGGGGCACGACGGTGCTGCTCACCACGCATTACCTGGAGGAGGCGGAGGGCCTGGCCGACCGGCTGGCGATCCTCCACGAGGGCCGTATCGCGGTCACCGGCACCCCGGCCGAGGTCACCGCCTCCCAGCCGTCCCACATCTCCTTCGAGCTGCCCGAGGGCTACTTCCTGGGCGACCTGCCGCCGCTCGCCGGGCTGGGCGTCACGGGGCACGAGGAGGACGGCCGCACGGTACGGCTGCGCACCAACGAGCTCCAGCGGGCCGCCACCGGGCTGCTGCTGTGGGCCGACCGGGCGCGGGTCGAGCTGCGCGGGCTCGAAGTGCGGTCGGCCTCGCTGGAGGAGGCGTTCCTGCGGATCGCCCGGGAGACGGCCGCCGAGACGGAGAAGGGGGAGGTCGTAGCCGTATGAGCACACCTACGCGTGTGGGTACGACGGCGCCTGTGGGTACGGCGACGGTTGTGGGTACGACGACGGTCACCGGCCGGATGGCCGCCCTCGCCCGCGCCGAACTGACCCTGCTGGGACGCAGCAAGGCCACGCTCGTCACGGCGGTCGTCGTGCCGCTGCTGCTGCCGCTCAGCGTGCGCTCGGCGACCGACGAGATGGACCTTGAGGACGCGGGGCTCACCGTCGGCACGGTCATCCTGCCCGCCGCCATCGGCTTCTCTCTGCTGTTCGCGGTGTACGCCGCGCTCACCAGCGTCTACGTCGTACGCCGTGAGGAGCTCGTCCTGAAACGGCTGCGCACCGGTGAGCTGCGCGATCAGGAGATCCTCGTCGGCGCCTCGCTGCCGGCCGTGGGCATCGGGCTCGCGCAGTGCGTGCTGCTGGCCATCGGCTGCACCGTCCTGCTCGACATCGGGGCACCGCCCGCACCCCATCTCGCCGTGGTGGGCGTCCTGTTGGGGGTCGTGCTGTGCGCCGCGCTGGCCGCGGTCACCGCCGCCTTCAGCCGAACCGCCGAGAGCGCCCAGGTCACCAGCCTGCCGGTGATGTTCGTCTCCCTGCTCGGCTCGGGCATCGCCGTACCGCTCGAAGTGCTGCCCGACCGTCTCGCCTCCGTCTGCGAACTGCTGCCGCTCTCCCCCGTGATCACCCTGATACGCGGCGCCTGGACCGGCGACCTGTCCGCGTACGAGGCCCTGGGCGCGGTCGCCATCGCGCTGGCCTGGACGGTGGTCGCGGTGTTTGCTGTACAGCGGTGGTTCCGCTGGGAACCACGGCGCTGACCGACGTACAGCGACGCACAGGGGGACGGGAAGATGCGGGGGCCGGGGGCCTGGTGGCGGGGGAAGAGCACGCCGGCGAAGGTCGAGACGTATACGCGGTGGTCGTTCCACTTCTTCGCCGTGATCGAAGTCGCGGCGATCGGACTGGCGGCCTTCGGCGAGGTGGGGGGCCCGCTCGGCGGCTGGCTGCTCGTGTTGGTGTGCGCGCACGCCGCGCTCTGCTCTGTGACCGTGTCCCGGGCGCTCGACTGGGTGCGCGGGAGCCATGAGCAGCCCCTGCGGCTGCTGTGGACGCTCGGCGTGGTCTCGGCGCTGATCGCGATCGGCGCGCTGCTCGTCGCGCACCACAGCCCGGCCGACTCCGATGCCGACGCCGCGGCGGGCGCGCTCTTCGGCGGGGTGCTGGCCTTCGGTGTGGGCATCATCGCGCTCGGCATCCGTGACCGGTGGCGTGTGCTGATGCTGGTGGGCGGCTTCGCGGTGGGCGGCGGGGCCACGGCGCTGCCACTGGGCGCCTCCCTTCCCGCCGCGCTGGCCACCGCGTTCGGGGTACTGGTCGGGGCGGGCTTCCTCGCCTTCACCTCCGTCTTCTCCGTCTGGCTCCTCAAGGCCGTCTACGAACTCGACGAGGCCCGTGAGACCCGTACCCGCCTTGCCGTCGCCGAGGAACGGCTGCGGTTCGGACGCGACCTGCACGACGTGATGGGCCGGAACCTGGCCGTGATCGCGTTGAAGAGCGAACTGGCCGTACAGCTGGCCCGGCGCGAACGCCCCGAGGCCGTGGAGCAGATGATCGAGGTGCAGCGCATCGCGCAGGACTCTCAGCGGGAGATGCGGGATGTCGTGCGGGGATATCGCGAAGCCGACCTGAGCGGGGAACTCGCCGGTGCTCAGGGGGTGTTGACCGCCGCCGGGATCGACTGCGAGGTGACCGGCTCCTGCGAGGGGCTGCCGGTCGAGGTGCAGTCGGCGCTCGGCTGGGTGGTACGGGAGGCGACGACGAACGTGCTGCGGCACGGGGACGCCAGCCGCTGTGGGGTGGCACTGCGGGTGACAGAGGGGCGGGTGGTACTCACGGTGGAGAACGACGGGGTGCGGATGGCCGGAGGTTCCGGGGGTGGGTTCGGTGGCGCGTCGGGGGGCTCTTCCGGCGGCGGGCTCGGCGGAGCCTCCAGGGGAGGGTTCGGCGGCGCGTCGGGAGACTCTTCCGGCGCCGGGTTCGGCGGCTCTTCCGGCGGCGGGCTCGGCGGCTCTTCCGGCGCCGGGTTCGGCGGCTCTTCCGGCGGCGGGCTCGGCGGCTCTTCCGCTGGCGGTTCCGGGCTTGCCGGGCTGAGGGAGCGGCTGGCGGCGGTGGACGGGACGTTGGAGGCGGGGCCGGTCGACAGTGATGTGTTCCGGGTGGAGGTGCGGGTGCCGTTGGCGGCAGCGGAGCTCGCGGGGGCCGGGCGGGGGGCCACGTCATGACGGCCGTGCGCCTTCTGCTCGCCGACGACGAGCACCTCATCCGGGGCGCGCTCGCGGCGCTGCTCGCGCTGGAGGACGACCTCGTGATCGTCGCCGAGGCGGCCACCGGGCCGGAGGCGCTGGCGATGGCACGGGCGCACGAACCCGACGTGGCCGTCCTGGATCTTCAGATGCCGGGGGCGGACGGTGTGAAGGTCGCCACATCGCTGCGGTCCGAGCTGCCCGGCTGCCAGGTGCTGATCGTGACCAGTCATGGGCGGCCGGGGCATCTGAAGCGAGCGCTTGAGGCAGGTGTGCGCGGGTTCGTCCCGAAGACCGTCAGCGCGCAGCGGCTCGCGGAGATCATTCGTACGGTGCACGCGGGAAACCGTTACGTGGATCCCGAGTTGGCCGCCGACGCGATCTCCGCCGGGGACTCGCCGCTGACCGCGCGGGAGGCCGAGGTGCTCGAATTCGCCGCCGACGGGGCGCCCGTCGCGGAGATCGCCGAGCGGGCCGCGCTGTCGCAGGGGACCGTACGGAACTATCTGTCCTCAGCCGTCTCCAAGCTCGGGGCGGAGAACCGGCACGCGGCTGTGCGTCTCGCGCGTGAGCGGGGTTGGGTATAGTTGCTCTCGCGCCACGGCGCAGTGCGGACGTAGCTCAGTTGGTAGAGCGCAACCTTGCCAAGGTTGAGGTCGCGAGTTCGAGCCTCGTCGTCCGCTCGGTTCACGAAGGCCCCGGTCGGGATCGACCGGGGCCTTCGGCGTGTGTGCCGCCTGCTGTCCGGCTGCCGGGCCCGGTCCCGGTCATTCGCCGCCGGGGCCGTTTGTCTTCTCGCCGCCGGGCCCGTTTGTTTTCGTTCGTCGCCGCCGGGCCCGTTTGCCTTTGTTCGGCTCCGGGCCCGGTCGTTCGCGGCCAGGGCCGGTCGCCGTCGTACGGCTTCGGGCCCGGTCGGCGTCGTACGGCTACGACCAGGCCGTGCCCGTAAGGCGCTCGTATGCCTCCATGTACTTCGCGCGGGTCGCGTCCACGATCTCCGGGGGCAGGGGCGGCGGGGGCTGTTCGGAGGCGCGGTTCCAGCCGGAGTCGGGGGAGGTGAGCCAGTCGCGTACGAACTGCTTGTCGAAGGACGGCTGGGCGTGGCCGGGCTCCCACTGGTCGGCGGGCCAGAAGCGGGAGGAGTCCGGGGTGAGGACCTCGTCGGCGAGGACCAGCTCGTCGTCCTCGAAGCCGAACTCGAACTTGGTGTCCGCGAGGATGATGCCCCGGTCGCGGGCGATGTCGCGGGCGCGGCTGTAGACGGCGAGGGTCACCTGACGCAGCCGGGCCGCGGTGTCGGGGCCGACCTGGCGGGCGACCTCCTCGTACGAGACGTTCTCGTCGTGCTCGCCGACCGCGGCCTTGGTGGCCGGGGTGAAGATCGGGGCGGGGAGTTCCGAACCGTCGACGAGGCCCTCAGGGAGGGCGAGGCCGCAGACGGTGCGGGTCTCCTGGTACTCGGCGAGGCCCGAACCGGTGAGATAGCCGCGGGCGACGCACTCCACCTGGACCATGCGCAGGGACTTGCAGACCAGCGTGCGGCCCTCCCAGTCGGCGGGGGCGCCCGGCGGGAGGTCGGTGCTCAGGACGTGGTTCGGGACCAGGTCGGCGAGCTGGTCGAACCACCAGAGGGAGAGCTGCGTGAGGATGCGCCCCTTGTCGGGGATCTCGGTCGGCAGCACCCAGTCGTACGCGGACGTACGGTTGCTGGCGACCATCACGAGGTCGCCCGCATCGTTCTGGTACAGGTCGCGCACCTTGCCGGTGTGCAGATGCACCAGACCCGAGACCTGCACGGGCTCGGGCTTTTCGACGAATCCGGACACGGTTCCTCCCCGTGGTTCTGTAAGGGTGACTCGATTCTCCCGTATGGGGAGGAGCAGCCCTGGTATGGGGTGGTCCTGGGCCGGGTCAGTCGCGTTTGCAGATGCGGTCCAGGAGGTTTGCGGTGGCTCGCTGGACACGAGTGTCGACGTGGCCGGGGCGGTCCAGGGCCGGGGACCAGGCGAAGGTTCCGGCTGCGAAGACCCAGGCGCCGGAGGGGGCCCGGTAGAGGGAGGTCTCCTGGTGACGGAGGGTGCGCTCGCCGTCCCGGTACGGGGAGTGCGCGAGCAGGATGCGGCCGTCGTGCCTGGGGAGCGGGGTGCGCGGGAAGTAGCGGTCGGCCTCGCCCGCGACCAGGCCTTCGAGCTCGTCGCCCTCGTGGGCGCCGGTCGCCTCCCACAGCCAGTGGTCGGCGTTGCGCACGATCAGGGGGTGGGGGTCGGGGACCCGGCCCGCGTACTGGATGCCGATCAGCTGCTGCTCGGGGCGGTCGATTTCACGCCAGAGGGCGGGTTTCCCCGGCCCGCGGCGTTTTCGGCAGGTGAGGAGGCGGTCGGGGACGCCGGACGGGGAGGGGCCCAACTCCACCTGCCAGTACATGGTGTTGGCGGAGAGGAAGACCAGGGACGTGCCGTGGTCGCGGGCCAGCTCGGTGGTGCGGCGCATCTGGGTCGACCAGTACTCGTCGTGGCCGGGGAAGACCAGGCCCCGGTAGCGGCTGGGGTCGACGCGGCCGGCGTGCAGGTCGCGGGTGTCGGCGTAAGCGAGGTCGTAGCCGTAGCGCTCGGCCCAGCGGATGAAGTCGTAGGCGTGGCCGACGTGGAGGGGGAGGCCGGCGCCGGCGTACGGGCGGTCGAAGGAGACCGTTGTCGCGGCCTCCGCCTCGCCGAGGAGACGGCCTTCCTCGTCCCAGGCGTGGTAGAGGCTGGCGCCGGTGCGGCCGTCCTCCGGGTAGAGGTTGTACGCCTGCCAGGTGATGTCCGGGAGCAGGACCAGCAGGTCCGCCGGGTGGTCGTCGCGGATCGTGAACGGCACGTGGGAGCGGTAGCCGTCGGCGGTGGTGAGGACGGCGACGTACGCGCCGGGCTGCCAGTAACTCGGGACCTGCAGGCGCCAGGACAGCCACCAGTGGTGGCAGGAGACCGTGCGGTCGGCGGTGAGCGGCGGGGGCTGCACGATGCCGGAGAGGCGGGGGCTGGTGGTGATCTTGGCGGCGCCGTCGCCCGCGTAGTGGCCGATGCGGTAGATGTCGACGCCGAACTCCTGCGGCGGGTCCACGGTGATGTGGAAGTCGATGGACTCGCCGGGGGCCGCTGCGCCGGTGGCGGTGAAACCCTTGATCTGGCAGCGGACGTCGTCGGCCGAGCGGGGGCCTCCGGCTCGGGGGGCGGGGATGTGGGGGCCCTTGGTCGCGCCTTCGGTGGGGCGGGGGTGGGGCTGGGCCTCGGCCGGGTCCACGTACCAGGGGACGACCTGTCCGGTGTCGTCGAAGTACGTCTCGCTGCCGCGCAGCCAGGGGACGGGGCCCTGGCCGAAGGGATCCGTCACGGCGTGCGCGAGTGCGCCCGACTCCCAGCGGCGGATCTGCTCAGACCCCATACCTGTTCCCCTCCCTCGTTCCCCCGTGGTGCTGCTTCGGCTCTTGCCGTGGGGCTCGCGTTCTGTCGGACAAGCCCTTGCTATGTGCGCGATCGGTCCCAGCACATCACATTACGCACGCAGTCCGTCACCGTTCGTCGCTAATTGACGTGAACGGAGCGTGATGCTCCGGTCGTTGGTGGAGCGCCGGTGCAGGTCAGACCAGGCGGACCGGTTTTTCGGCGCGTATGCCGAGGTGTCGGAGCCAGTCGCGGAGGGGGGCGGGATCGCCGTCTTCCACGAGGGTGAGAACCCGGGGGGCGAGGTCGGCCGCTCGTTCGCCGTTGATGAGGAGCGAGGGGCCGTCGAGCCAGTCGAGCCCCGGGGTCGCGCCGGCCGTGTCCATCGCGGCGCAGCACACCATCGCGGTGACGTGGTCGGTGAGGAGTTCGCGGCCGGTACGCGGGGGTTGCAGGGGGAAGAGCGGCAACAAGCCGTCGTCCCAGAGAGCTCGGTCCGGGCCTTGGGGCTCCGCGGCTCCCGGGTGGGGCGCTACGGCTGCGGGTGCCGCCGCTTCCTCACGGGCCAGCTCGGCGGTCAGCCCCGCGGCCAGGGCAGCGGTGCGCTCACTGCCGAGGCCGACCTCGGCGCGTGGGTCGGTGTCGTCGCCGGGGGCGGGCTGGTCGAGGTGGTGGGGCACAGGGCCGGGGGCGAACCGGTCGAGACAGTCGGACTCAGCACCGAGGGCGGGCCGGTCGACGCGGTCAGCCCCAGCGCCGTGGGCAGGCTGCTCAACGCGGTCAGGCTCAGCACCAAGGGCGGGCCGATCGAGACGGCCAGACTCAGCACCGAGGGCGGGCCGGTCGGCGCGGTCAGCCCCAGCGCCGTGGGCAGGCTGCTCAACGACGTCGGACTCGTCGGCGGCGCGGCCAGGTTCGCCGACGGGGTGGGGCTCGTGGGCGCGGGCCGACCCGCTGGCGCGGTCTTGATCGTCGGCGCGGGCGGAATCGTCGTCATGGCCCTGTTCGTCGGCGCGGCCAGGAGCGCTGGCGCGGCCTTGCTTCCTGGCGGGGTCGGACTCGTAGGCGCGGGCGGACTCGCTCACACGGCCTTGCTCGCTGGCACGGGTGGGCTCCCCGCCTCGCGCGGGCTCGCCGCCACGCCCGGGCTCGCCGCCACGCCCAGGCTCGCCGCCACGCCCGGGCTCGCCGCCACGCGCGGACTCCCTAGCGGGGTCGGACTCGTACGCCCCGGCCGACTCGTAGCCGTCGGCAGACCTGCGGCCGGGGCTGCCCTCCTCAGCGGGGTTCAAGCCCCTCGCCGGGCTGGGGCCGGAGTCGGCGTTGGCCTCGTCGGCGGTGCTCGTGGTGCTCTCCTCGCCCCAAGGGCCACCGGCGACCCCGCCTCCGTCCCCGCCACCCCCCTGAACCGTCAAGTGGTCCATCACCCGCGCCAAGGTCGGCCCCCCGGCTGCGGCCACGACCGGATCCGGAGTGTGCCGTACTCCGAGGGCGTCCAGGACCCGGTGGAGGCGGGCCGCGTCCGTGCGCCATTTGCGGTCGACGACCTCGTCCGGGTACTCGTTCCAGTCGACCGGGGCCCAGTCGGGGCCGGGCTCGGCGGGGCCGCCGTGGAAGAGGCGGGCGGCGAGCAGGGAGGCGGCCTCGTCGACCGCGCCGGGCTCTTCGAGGAGGTCGCAGGCGGGGCGTTCGCCGAGACGGGAGGCGAAGCCCTCGGCGAGGCGGTCACGGCGCGAGAGCTCGGTCAGGGCGGCGACGACGCCCGCGTCCAGACGGGACGGCCAGCGACCCATCCGCCAGGCGGGCAGGGCGACACGCGTGAGCAGACGGTCCCAGCCCGCGTAGGCCAGGCCGACCTGTTCCTGGGCGACGATCCGCAGACCGTAATCCACAGCCTGTGCACGCTCGGCCGCCGCGGCCGCCACTCCCCGCTCCATCTCCGCCGCGTGCCCCCGGCAACTGCGCAGCAACAGCCGGGCCACCCAGCCGACGCCGGCCAGCACCGTACGGGACACGGCATGGGTGGCCCCGCGCGACAGGCGTCCCCGCACGGGCTCCGCCGTCACGGCCACGGCCGCGTCCAGCCCTCGTACGAAACGGCGGGCCGCGGCTATGTCCGGGTGCGCCGACGGTCCCGTACCGGCGACGACCGGGGCGAGGACCGCCCGCAGCTCGCCCACCCGCATCCACCACAGGAACGGTGAGCCGATCACGAGCACGGGCGCGGCGGGCGTGCGGTGCCGCAGCGGCGACGACAGCCCCGTCGTCCCCCGTACGCCGACCGCGTCCGCACCGCCCTCGGGGCCGCCCACGGGACCGCCCTCGGGCTCCGGGGGCGTCTTCCTGCTCGTATCGCCACCGACAGGTGCCCCTCGGGCCCGGCCCAGGCCCAGAACCCGCGGAAGGAACCGTGCGTTCGAGGAAGGAGGACCGTGGGACCGGTGCGTGCGGTCCTCCAGCCAGCTGTCGCAGTCGGGGGTGAGCGCTATGGCGGAGGGGGCGGGGACGTCGAGCCGGTCGGCCAGGTCGCGGACCAGGCGGTACAGGTCGGGCGCCGACTCCTCGGCGATCGGGACCGTGGGGCTCATGGCGGGCCGGGCGCGGGCGACGACGAGCGCGATGCCCGCGGCGGCGAGAAGGACGACGGCGGCGACACCGGTGACGATCCAGCGGGCCACCGACCAGCCGCCGCCGGTGAGATGCCTGGTGGTCCCGCCCACGAGCAGGACGACGGCGACGGCCGCGGGCAGCAGGGCGACGGCCAGCGCCCTGCTGCGGATGCGCAGCACGGCGAGAGCCCGGGAACGCGCGCCCTGCGCGCCCACCTCCACACCCATACCGCTCACGACCGGTGTCACCCCCTACCGTTCCCTCGGCGACGCATCCCACGGCGGACTCCGTCACAACGGACTCCGTCACGGTGATCGTCGCCAGATGCCCTGGCGTTGCTCACTCCCCCACTGTGGCACCCACCACTGACATCGCAATGCCGGTGGGCCAAGTGCCGGAACGCTTGCGCCGCACCCTAGTTGGGGCCCCGTCCCTCGTCAGCCGGATGGAGCAGCGGTCACTCGATGGAATGGCTTTGGGGAGAGGTGGATGACGCTGGGCAAGGATGAGGCCCCGGGTCTCCGAGAGTTCTGGGAAATCTGCGAACTCTGGGAGATCCGGGGCCTGGGGTTTCTACCCACGGGTGACATTCCGCAGTCAGTCACCCGTAATCGGATGTTTGTGGTGAACCGTCGGGTTGCGGGGCCGACGTAGCCCTTACGCTCCTGCCGCCGCCTTCGCCGCGATGTCCGTGCGGTGCTGCGAGCCCTCCAGCCGGATGCGGCCCACCGCCGTGTACGCCAGCTCGCGCGCCTCGGCCAGATCCGCGCCGATGGCTGTGACCGACAGCACCCGGCCGCCCGCGCTCACCACCGCGTCCCCGTCGCGCTTCGTCCCGGCGTGCAGGACGTACGCGTGCGGGGCGTCCTGGGCCGCGATCTCGTCGAGCCCGGTGATCGGGTCGCCGGTGCGCGGGGTGGCGGGGTAGTTGTGCGAGGCCACGACCACGGTGACGGCCGCGTCGTCACTCCAGCGCAGGGGTTCGAGGTGGGCCAGGGTGCCCTGGGCGGCCGCGAGCAGCACACCCGCGAGCGGGGTCTTCAGGCGGGCGAGGACGACCTGGGTCTCGGGGTCGCCGAAGCGGGCGTTGAACTCGATCACCCGTACACCACGGCTGGTGATCGCCAGTCCCGCGTACAGCAGACCGGAGAACGGCGTACCCCGGCGGCGCATCTCGTCCACGGTCGGCTGCAGTACGGTCTGCAGCACCTCGTCGACCAGCTTGGGGTCGGCCCAGGGCAGCGGGGAGTACGCGCCCATGCCGCCGGTGTTGGGGCCCTCGTCGTTGTCGAGGGCGCGCTTGAAGTCCTGTGCGGGCTGCAACGGCAGTACGGTCTCGCCGTCGGTGATCGCGAAGAGCGAGACCTCGGGGCCGTCGAGGAACTCCTCGATGACGACGCGGTCGCAGGCGTTCGCATGCGCCGTGGCCTGCTCGATGTCACCGGTGACGACGACGCCCTTACCGGCCGCGAGACCGTCGTCCTTCACGACGTACGGCGCGCCGAACGCGTCCAGCGCCTCGTCGACCTCGGCGGGTGTCGTGCAGACGTACGACCGCGCCGTGGGCACCTCCGCCGCCGCCATCACGTCCTTGGCGAACGCCTTGGAACCCTCCAGCTGCGCCGCCTCCTTGGAGGGCCCGAAGCACGGGATCCCGGCCGCGCGCACGGCGTCGGCCACCCCGGCGACCAGCGGAGCCTCCGGCCCCACGACCACCAGACCGGCCCCGAGCTCCGTGGCCAGCGCGGCCACGGCCGCACCGTCGAGCGCGTCGACCCGGTGCAGCTCGGCCACCTCCGCGATGCCCGCGTTGCCGGGGGCACAGTGCAGGGCGGTGACGTCGGGGTCGAGGGACAGGGAGCGGCACAGGGCGTGTTCGCGGGCGCCGTTACCGATGACGAGGACCTTCACGGGGTCAGCCTAACCGGCGGGGAGGGCGGGCTTTGTGGGGGCCGCCGAAGGGGGTGGAGTGGGGGCTTGTGGGATCGTCCGAACGGGGGCGGATGTGGGGCTGCTGCGGGGCTGGCCCAGGGCGGGCGTGGGCCTGGTCCGGGGCCTCCGGGGACCCAATCCTCGGTGAACCCCTCCTACTCGTTGGTGAACTCCTCCACCACCGTCGCCCCCAGCTCCCGCACGATCAGCTCGTGGCCGGAGAGGGCGGACTCGTTGAGGTCGGGATCGTCGTCCTCGGGGATGTCGTCCTCGGGGGAGATGGGCGGGCGCTGCGACTGTTGCGAGTGCTGCGGGTTCTCCGGAGGCGGAGCCGGGGTCGGAGCGGCAGGCGGCGCTGCGGGCGTCGGTGCGGCTGCCGCTGGGGCCGCCGACGCCGGGGCTGCCTGACGCGGTGCGGGGGCCGTCGGCTGAGGCGCGGCCGGACGCGGCGGCGGGGCCGGGGTACCCCCGTACCCACCGGAGCCGCCGTACCCCCCGCCGGAGGCGGACGGCGAGGGCACAGACCCCCCGGATGTTCCCGAAGCCCCCGACGCGTCGACGATCGCCTCGATCTTCCAGTGCACGTTGAACTGCTCGACCAACGCCTGCCGCAGCACATCCTCGCTGCCGCTGCCGGCGAAGTTGTCCCGCGCCCCGGCGTTGACGAAGCCGATCTGCAGGGTCGTGCCGTCGAACCCGGCCACCTGCGCGTTCTGGCTGAGCAGAATCCACGTGAACCGGCGGCGGTTCTTCACCGCCTCCAGGATGTTCGGCCAGAGCATGCGGGGGTCGAGCCCGCCGCCCCCCGGGCCGGGAGCGGAAGGGGCAGGGGCAGGGGCAGGGGCAGGAGCCGCAGGGGAAGGCGCGGCCGGCGGCGCCGATGCCGCGGGCGGCTGCCCCCCGCCCGGGGCCGCCGCGGTGGGCCACCCCCCGGGCCGCCGCCCGCTCCCCGCAGCGGTAGCGGTAGGCCAGGCACCGGGCGTGGCGGCAGCCGGAGGCTCAGAAGGAGAAGGAGGGGGCGCAGAAGCAGCGGAGGCAGCCGGGGGAGCAACAGGCGCTGGGGCGCTGGGAACCGCACCCGCCGAGGTACCGGCCGGCGAACCGACAGGCGGAGCCCCCGCCCCCTGTTCGCCAGCCCCCCGCACGGCAGCCCGAGCCGCAGCGGCCCCACCTCCCGGCGGAATAGCGGGACCGGGCGGAACAGCCGGACCAGGTTGACTTGCCTGATCACCCGAACCACCCGAACCACCCGAACCACCTGAACCAGCTGGACCACCGGGACCGCTATGAACCGCGCCCCCGCCAGCCCCCCCGTGCACATCGGGCCCAGGCACGTACCCCATGGCAGGCCCGGCCCCACCCCCCGAGAAGTTGACCCCCCGCTCCAGCCGATCCAGCCGGGCCATGACGGACCGCTCATCGCCGTAAGCCGCAGGCAGCATCACGCGCGCGCAGATCAACTCGAGCTGCAACCGCGGCGCATTGGCCCCCCGCATCTCCGTCAGTCCTTCATTGACGAGATCGGCGGCCCGGCTCAACTCGGCGGCACCGAAAACACCGGCCTGGGCCTGCATCCGCTCCACCACGTCGGCAGGCGCGTCAATGAGCCCCTTCTCCGCCGCGTCAGGCACAGCGGCAAGGATCACAAGATCCCGCAACCGCTCCAGCAGATCGGCAACGAACCGCCGAGGATCATTACCGCCCTCAATAACCCGATCCACGACTTCGAACGCGGCAGCCCCGTCCCCAGCCGCGAACGCCTCAACGACGGAATCGAGCAGCGACCCGTCCGTATACCCCAGCAGCGAAGTGGCCATGGCATACGTCACACCGTCCGCGGCAGCCCCCGCCAGCAGCTGATCCATGACGGACATGGAGTCACGCACGGACCCGGCGCCCGCCCGCACAACAAGCGGAAGAACGCCCTCCTCGACAGGAATCTGCTCCTTGGCACACACCTCGCCGAGGTAGTCCCGCAGCGTCCCCGGCGGTACGAGCCGGAACGGATAGTGGTGGGTACGCGACCGAATGGTCCCGATGACCTTCTCGGGCTCGGTCGTCGCGAAGATGAACTTGAGGTGCTCCGGCGGCTCCTCCACGACCTTCAGCAGCGCGTTGAAGCCGGCCGACGTGACCATGTGGGCCTCGTCGATGATGTAGATCTTGTACCGACTGCCGGCCGGTCCGAAGAAGGCCTTCTCCCGCAGCTCACGAGCATCATCGACACCACCGTGCGAAGCGGCGTCGATCTCGATGACGTCAATGGACCCCGGCCCGTTCCGCGCCAGATCCCGGCACGACTGGCACTCCCCGCACGGCGTCGGCGTAGGCCCCTGCTCGCAGTTCAGACACCGCGCCAGGATCCGCGCACTCGTGGTCTTCCCGCACCCACGCGGACCGCTGAACAGGTACGCGTGATTGACCCGGTTGTTCCGCAGCGCCTGCTGCAGCGGGTCAGTGACATGCTCCTGCCCGATGACCTCGGCGAACGACTCCGGGCGATAACGGCGGTACAGCGCGAGAGACGACACGCATACGAGGTTATAGGCGCCCACTGACAACAGGGACCGCCCACGAACCCACCCCGGCCCCGGGCGCCCGGGCCTCCACACAGAAGACCCCCCACGCACCCGCCAGAGCCAACCTACCCTTGCTGCCTTCCGGCCCTGGGGGATTCAGTCAGATAGCGCCGCGTGAGGGGCTGAGCCCCAGCCTACCTGATCGCCCGGCCCCGAACGAGTTCGCTAGCACTCCCCCACGTCATGTAATGTTTCCGGCGGAGGATTCGCCTAGAGGCCTAGGGCGCACGCTTGGAAAGCGTGTTGGGGGCAACCCCTCACGAGTTCGAATCTCGTATCCTCCGCCAGTGCCTCACCGGGCACGATGTCGAAGGGCCCCACCGTTCGCAGTGGGGCCCTTCGTCGTGCGTGGTTGCAGTTTTGGTTGCAGTTCGTGTGGCGGGCGTAGCCGGAGGACCCGACAGACGGTCCGCTATCGGCGCCTGGGCATGCCTCGCAACTTCGTCCGGGTTTGTCAGTGGTGCGTGCTAAGCCTGTTCTCCTACCGATCGGCTCCTCGGGTGAAGGGTGAACAGCTATGGCGGGGGAGAGTTACGTCGACCACGAGGTCCTCAAGGCATTCGCGAAGAACAAAGTGAACGTGCCGAAAGAGGAGGCGAAGGAGCGCCGCCGCCAGGTGAACTACCTGCGGGAGCGACTGGAGGACTACATCGCCGCCCACCCGGACTTCGACCTGGTGAAGCTCCGCGCGTCCGGCAGCACGGCCAAGCACACAGCGATCCGTCGCAGGCGCGGCACAGGGTCTGACGCGGATGTCGCCGCGTACCTGCGCGTCGGTGACCCCGACATCGACGTCTCGACGGTACTGGCCTGGCTGGAGGAGCGCTCCAAAGAGGTCTACGGCAAGACGAAGGTCGCAGAGGACTTCAAGCCCTCCGACCACGCGGTCGGCATCACTATGCGGGGCTCCGGCTTGAAGATCGACGTGGTGCCCGTGCTCTACACCGGCGAGCCGGACGACCGGGGCTACCTGGTCACCAGCGGCGGCATCAAGGTACTCACCTCGGTCACGCTGCACCTGCGCTTCATCGAAAAGCGCAAGGGGAAGGCCGGCGACGGCTACCGGGAGCTGATCCGCCTGCTGAAGGCGTGGATCCGCGAGAGCAAGGAGGGCGATCCGCAGCTTCGCTGCAAGTCCTTCCTGATTGAACTCTTGGTCGCGCACCTCTGGGACGTCGGCTGGAACGGAAAGCCGCTGCAGGTCGACGACTATCCGCAGGCGATCGAGCAGGTGCTCTCCTACATCGTCCGCACCGGCCTGAAGACACCGATCGTCTTCACCGACTACTACACGGCCGACGAGGTGAGCTCGACGACAGACCCTATCCAGGTCTGGGACGCGGTCAACCCAGAAAACAACGTCGCTCGCGGCTACGCCGAGTTCGACCGCCAGCGGTTGGTCAACCACGCCAAGACCACCCTCGACACCCTCACGACGGCCGCTTACGCGACCACGAAGAGTGAGGCGCTCGACCTCTGGCGCGAGCTGTTCGGCCCCACCTTCCCGGGAGAGTGACCATGACCGGCTCGTACTCCAGATCCGCTTCCGGTTCGTTCACGATCACCGATGCCCGCTACGTCGGAGGCAGAGTCGCCGCCGACCTGCGCCTGCTGTACAACCTCTACAGCGAGCCCTCCCTCGAGAGAATCGAGAAGTTCGCCGAGGAGGTCGCCCTGCTCCTGCGCGACGGCTATCTCGACACCGTCGACTACGGCTTCCGCGACACCGCCACCAACGCCTGGAAGTTCCGCCTGCGCTATAAGGCCACGGCCGGAGGCCAGCTCATCGACTCCCGACCGGGCAGCTTCCCGGACCCGGTCGGCCTCACCGGCTACACCTTTCACAGCTTCCTGACCTACAGCTCTTCCTTCGCGCTTTTGACCAGCAGCCAGCAGGCCGAGGTCAAGGAGGATCTGCCGATCTCCCGGACGACCAGCACCGCCCCGAGCGCCCTCGCGAGCACCAGCACCACGGGGCACGGCTACGCCCGCAACGGCACTGGCGTCTCACGCGACGTCTACGTCGCCTACTAGTCCAGCGCCATCCGCAGGAGGAACGAGCACGTGACCAGCCAGGACGACCTGTTCCACCCCGTCATCGAGTTGCCCGAGCCCACTCGACGCGCCCGCTACGACCGTCTGGTCGGCCTGGACGAGACGAAGCTGCGCCTACGCAAAGAAGCCGCGCTCCTCGCGGACCCGCGCCGACTGCGGTCCTGGGCCGCGCAGTACCACGGCGGCAACGTCGCCGCTCTCGCCCTGTTCGCAGATAGGGCGCCGCTGTTCGTTTTCGCCGGCGACGTCGGCTCCGGCAAGTCCGCACTGGCCGAATCTTTCGGCTGCGACCTCGCCGACTGGCTCGATCTGCCGGTGTACCTGTACCGGCTCAAGCTCGCCACCCGCGGTAGCGGCCTGGTCGGCGAGATGACCTCCCTCATCGGAGACGCCTTTACCCACATGCACGCGGTGGGCAAGCGCGCGTCGGGCTCTGGGGGAGCACGCGCAGTGCAGATTCTCGTCGTCGATGAGGCCGACGCCCTGGTGCAGTCCCGCGAGGCCCAGCAGATGCACCACGAGGATCGGGCCGGCGTCGACGCGTTCTTGGCCGGCATCGACAGCTTGGCCGGCGCCGCGCTCCCAGTCGTCATCGTGCTGTGCACCAATCGGGTCGGCGCTCTCGACCCGGCCGTCATGCGCCGCGCCGCGGCCACATTCACCTTCACCCGCCCCGGCGACGAGCAGCGCCACGCGGTCCTCACCCAAGCGCTCGACGGACTCGGCATCCGACCGGAGACCATCCACAAGGTCGTCGAGCTCACCGGCCCTACCGAGGACCGCCCCGGCTACACCTTCTCCGACCTCACCCAGCGCCTGGTCCCGGCAGCCGTCTTCCGCGCCTTCCCCGACCGACCCGTCATGGACGAGGACCTCCTCGCCCTTGCCGAGGATCTGGAGCCCACCCCCGTCTTCACCGAGGAGCGCTGATGGCCCACCTACCCGCCCCCGGCCCCACCAGCGTCCGCACCACCGGCGACTACTACCAATGGCTCGTCGCCTGGGAGGCATGCCTGACCCTCCTCCGTGAGAACGCCGCCCGTTCGCACAACCCTGTGCGCGCCGTCGGCGTCGAACTTGACGGCGTCGGCAATCTCGACGATGTAGTCCTGCTGCGCGATGTCCCCCCGAACACCTACAAGCAGGTCAAGTACGCGGTCGACAGCGCCACACCGGTCAATGCGGAATACCTGACCAAGCCCACCGACAGCGGCGGCCCGTCGATTCTCAAGAAGATCGCCAGGACGTGGAAGCAACTGACCGCAGACGGCCGCAGCGTCGAACTGCACCTGGTCACCAACCGGGCGGCCGACCCTGCCGATGATCTGGTGAAGGTCTGCGATGCTCGCACCGGGCTCCTGATGCCCAAGGCAGCCATCGGCGGAGACAAGTCGGATCGCGGTAAGGCACGTACCCGGTGGGCCAAGGAAGCAGGTCTGACCGAGGTCGAGCTCCTCGACCTGCTGTCGGTTCTGCACTTCGACCTGTCGGTGAACGTGGTCAAGTATCAGGAGCATCTGCAGCTGTTGATGGCCGTCGCGGGTCTGCACAACGATCAGCAGGCGTTGGAGGCTGGGGCCGGATGGGTCGCCAAGATGGTCCGCAACGGCCAGCGCGAACTCACGCTGGCAATGGTCGAGACCGCCGTCGACGAGTTGGACCTCAAGGCCGGCCCCGCTCGGGCCGTCCTGTCGATCGCCACCCTCAAGCCAGACCCGATGGCTCCGGACGCCGACCACGCCATTGACTGGGTCGAACGCTTCGAAAGCGACTCCGAATACACCAAGCGTCGGCCCTTGTCGCCGAATACCTGGGCCCAGTTGCAGGCGGACATTGAGGCCGCGCCTGGACGCCTCCCCGCCGGTACGACCGCTGTCTCCGTCACGGGCAGCATCCGTCTAGCACCGGCCTTCCTGGTTGGTACCACCTTCCGCATGGTCACCAGGACCGACCTCGCAGTGCTGCAGCGGGGGAGGGCCGGCAGCCAGCTCTGGTCTACCAACGACCCATTTGAGACCGCTTTGGTCCCAGAAGTCGCTGAGTACGAGATTGGCCAAGGCGACGAGATCGCTGTCGCCATCGCGGTCGCGACGGAGATCACCAGTGACGTCCTGGAGTACCTACGCGAACAGGACCTCCCGGTCGGTAAGCTCATCGTCCTCGCCCCGCCGAGTGGCAAAGCGAACGACGGCTCCGTCCCCGGCAGCACCGCCGCCAACGCCTTGGCAGTGGGCATCCGCGATCACCTCCGCCGCTCCACCCGCCGAGTTCAGCGCATGCACCTCTTCCTCGCCTGCCCGATGGGACTTGCTGTTCTACTGGGCAACCGATGGAACCGGCTGTGTCAGACCGTCGTTTATGAGGACATCAAGATCGGCGACGGGTACGAAGCGGCATTCACCGTAGAGGCATAAGAAGCTCATGGCCAAGGGCGCCAAGCCCCAGAGTTCGGAGTGCGACGGGCGCGCTTCGCAGAGTGCGGGTTCCGAACGTTGACAGTCGGAACCCGCATAGTCCACCTGCAAGCAGTGGGATCAGGCGGCGGGTGGCTCGCCAGCCCAGGGCCAAAGCCGCCCGCCGGCCTTGGCCGCCGTGTCCTTGCGGACTCAGTCGGTCAGGTGCTGATAGCGGCGGCGCATGCGGGCCGACCTGTGGATAACTCTCGTGGCCGAGATCCTCCCTAGTAGTGTCAGGACGTGGCCACTCCCCTGTTCTTTGACACTGCCCTCCATTCCCTCCCCTCTGTCCCCGCTGAGGCCGTGGAGCACGGTGAGGTGTTCACACGCCGCTGGGTTGTGGACCTGATCCTCGACCTCGTGGGATACACGCCGGACAAGGACCTCTGCGACGTCAAGCTCGTTGAGCCGGCATGCGGCTCAGGAGCGTTCTTGGGAGCAGTGGCGTCACGGATTAGCGCATCCTGCCGCAAGCAGAAGCGTCCCATCAGTGACGCACGCGGAGCCGTGAGCGCGCTCGATCTGCTTGAGCGCAACGTCCGAAGGAGCCGCGAAGTTGTCGAGAAGCAACTGGTCGACGATGGCTGGCAATCGGCGGAAGCCCAGCAGGTGGCGGCATCTTGGGTCGAGCAGGGTGACTACCTGCTTCAGCCCGAAGCAATCCAGCACGCTGACTACGTGGTCGGCAACCCGCCCTACATCCGCCTGGAGGACGTCTCCGCCGACAGAATGGCGGTCTACCGTCAGGCATGCCCCACCATGGGGGGCCGTGCAGACATCTACGTCGGCTTCTTCGAAGTCGCGCTCCGAAGCCTAGGTCCAGGAGGACGGCTGGGCTTCATCTGCGCGGACCGATGGATGCGCAACCAGTACGGCCGCCTGCTCCGGCAGCTGGTGACCAAGAGCTTCAGCATGGACGTGGCTCTGGCCATGCATGACGTCGACGCCTTCGACGACCAAGTTTCTGCCTACCCTGCGATCACGATCATCTCGAACCGGTCCCAGGGCGAGGCGGTGGCAGCGGACACCACTCGGGCGTTCGGCAGCACGCAGGCCAGCGAGTTCGCCGACTGGTACGCGAAGGACTCATCGGAGTCGGTCACCACCACGGCGTTCCAGGCCGCCCGCATGCCGCACTGGTTCCCGGACGAGGACTCGTGGCCAGCCGCCTCGCCAGCCAGACTGGCGCTTCTGGAGGAACTCACCGAGCGCTTCCAGCTGCTGGAGGACGACAAGACCGGGACCCGTGTCGGTATCGGCATCGCCACCGGCGCCGACAAGGTCTTCCTCACGAGGGACCAAGACCTGGTGGAGAGCGAACGGCTGCTGCCCATGGCTATGGTCCGCGACACCACGAGCGGCACCCTGGACTGGAACGGTACCTACCTGGTCAACCCATGGACGGCCGAAGGTGACTTGGTCGAGCTCTCCGCCTACCCGCGGCTCGCCGCGTACTTCAAGGAGCATGGGGCCGCTCTGCGGAAGCGCTACATCGCGGTCAAGCAGCCCAAGCGCTGGTTCAAGACGATTGACAAGGTCGACCACCGCCTGACGCGACGCCCCAAGCTGCTGTTTCCGGACATGAAGCTGACGATCCATCCGGTCCTGGATGAAGGTCAGCTGTACCCTCACCACAACCTGTACTTCATCGTCTCGGACGTCTGGGACATGCGGGTACTCGGTGGCCTGCTGCTGTCCAAGGTCGCGGAAGCATTCGTGGAGGCGTACGCGGTCAAGATGCGAGGGGGAACGCTCCGTTTCCAGGCGCAGTACCTCCGCAAGATTCGTGTGCCCGATCCGGAAGCGATCAGCGAGAGTGACAAAGCCGCCTTGGCGGAAGCGTTCGACAAGCGCGACGTGCAGGCTGCCACCGAGGCCGCCCTGCGTGTCTACGGGCTCGTCGAGCTGCCCGACTAGGGAGGGAACGGATCTTGACGGTCACCCGCCAAGACTTCGAGGACGCCATCGCTCAGTACTGGGGCGCCAAAGCATCACAGAACGATCTGTCAGCCATCAAGGATGCCGTTGGCGCCGGCACCGCGGGATCTGTCCGTGGCGGTAAGCACTTCGACAGCATCGCCGGTCTGATAGCTAAATTCTTCCTGGACGCCGGGTACCCCAAGGAAGCGATCCGCGTAGACAAGGATCTCGAACTTCCGGGCTACTACCGCCCATTGAAGAAGTGGGACATAGTCGTCGCCCACGAAGACACCCTCATCGCCGCCTTCGAACTCAAGGCTCTCGGTGGCCCCTCCTTCGGGAACAACTACAACAACCGGGTCGAGGAAGCTCTGGGGAGCGCGATCGACCTGCAACGTGCAGCCCTCACGGAGTGGTACCCCGGATCACGGCCTTGGCTCGGCTACTTCTTCATCATGGAAGACCACCCCAAGTCCAGGAGCGCGGTTCGGTTGGCCTCAAACCCCGCGTACCCTCCGGAGGAAATCTGGCAGGGCACGTCTTACCAAGACCGCTTCGCGATCTTCTGCAAGCGGCTCCTGGACGAAGGGCTCTACAACACAGCCTGCTACATCACCTCCTCCAGGGACAACCCCAGCCCTGGAGAGCCCGAGGAAGCGTTGGACTGGCGTCACTTCTCCGCAGCAATCACCGGTCGACTCGCGGAAATGAAGGCGCTGGGGATCCCCTCAGTCAACGCCAGCCAGCTGCGTACAGACGAACAGTTCTGAGCTTCCCCCGAGATGCGGAGGACGTTGGCAGAGGGTCAGATGAGGGCCCGCACGAACAGCATCCCGGTCGTGGTGCCGCGCCACTGCGCTTTGTCAGCTGATGGTGACGACACGGGCCCAGTGCGGCGGGGTGTCCGGGGCGTAGTCGGGGTTTTCCTCGTCCACCGCGCTCGTTGGACGGGGGAAGAGACCGACGACGGTGCGGCAGGGTGGCTGTGCGGAGGGCCAGGGCGTCTGACCGTCCGTCAGAGCGACGATCACGTCCGGGCGGGTCCGGGAGCGGAGCGCCCGGGCGAAACCGGAGCGCAGATCCGTTCCCCCGCCGCCGACCAGTTCGATGTTCTCGGCGCGGCAGAGCGGGACGGCGACCCCGGCCGCCGCGTCGCAGGAGATCACCGACACCAGGTCGCGCCGCCCGCCCACCGCCTGCGAGATCGCCGCCACCTCCAGCAGCGCGCTGCCCAACTCGGCGTCGCTCACTGAACCTGAGGTGTCGATCACGACGCAGACCCGGGGCGGCATACGGCGCAGGCTCGGCAGCAGCACCCCGGGAACAGCGGCCGATCGGCGGGACGGACGCCGGTAGCTGTGGTCCTCGCCCACTCCCGACGCACCCGCTGCGGAGCGGACCGCCGCCCCCAGCAACTGCCGCCACGGCTGCGGTGGGTGGAACGCCTCGTCCGCCCACCGGCGCCATCCCTCCGGAGCGTCGCCCGGCCGGCCCTTGATCCCCTCGGCGACCCGGAAGCGAACCGCGTCCCGCTGCTGCTTGTTCAGCCCGTGTGCCCCGTGGGGTCCGAGTTCCCACGGCCGGTCCTGCCCGTCGGCCCCACTGCCGCAGTCCAGCCAGGCCAGGTCCGCGGCGAGCCCGGACATCGACGCCCTCCGCAGGTACTCCTCCATCAGCAGCCCGTCGGGCAGCCGCAGCAGCGACGGCAGCACCGCCCCGGCAGGCAGGGGCAGACCGTCGCCGTAGATGTCGTCGTTGATCTCGAAGTCGGCGGCGATGTTCCGCCGCAGCCTCTCGCCCGGCCCGTACTCCTCGTGCTTCCGCGCATACCGCTCGCCCCGCCCGTGGTGGTCTCGGAGCAGGTGGGAGACCTCGTGCACCCAGACGCCCGCCAGTTCCTCCACCGGGGTGCGTGCCACGAAGCCGGGGGAGACGTAGCAGCGCCAATGCGCGTCCACCGCCATCGTCGGCACCGACCGGTCCTCCACCACGTGCAGCGCGAAGAGTGCGCCGGCCAGGTAGGGGCGGACCTTCACCGCGTGCAGCCGGGCGGCCAGCAACTTCTCCATGTCCAGAGGGAGTCCGGGCCGGCCGTACGGCCAGCCGGAGCCGACCGGCGGCCTCGGCACGGTGGCCCGCACCGGGCGCGGCGGCGAGGGCCGGGACATCGGGCGCGGCACTGGGTGCGGCCCCGGGCGCTTCGCGGCCCCCGTCATCGGCGCGCCCCCGTCGTACGCCCGGCGTCGGCCGCCGCAGCCCGCCCCACCGACTGGTCCGCCAGCCGGGCGAGACCGATCACCCCGGCCAGCCGCTCCACCGCCTCCGGCACCTCCCAGTCGTCACGCCGCAGCGCGGCCAGCGCCGTCGCTGGGGCGACCAGCAGGTCCGGGACGCCGGTCTCCAGCGCCCGGACCAGCACCGCCCAGCCCGCCTCCCACCGCGCCCGCTGCGGCCGTGCCCCTACGGCGGCCACCACCGCCTCCAACGCGGCCTGCCGCAGATCGCCCCGCGCCGGCAGCTTGGCGGAGGCCGGGTCGGCCAGCAACGACTCCGGGTCCGGCAGTTCCATCCGGTCCAGATGGGCGAGGAGTTCGAGCCCTGGCCCGTCCCCCACCGCGCCCCTCACCAGCAGCGCCATCACCTCCCGGGAGGCGGAGGCCGCCGTGCCGAAGGCCAGCAGGGTCAACGCGGCCTCCCAGCTCCGGGGCGAGGGCCAAGCACCGCCGCGCCGCGTCTCGGTGTTCGGCAGCCGGTGGATCAGCGTCGGCCGGGCTTCCAGGAAACCGCAGACTGCGCGCCGGGCGTAAGCCACCGCCTCCGGCAGCCGCTCCGGCACCAGCGGGGGCAGCTCCGCCCGGGGCCAGATCCCGCCCAGCCCGCGCACCACCACCTCCCGGTCATGCACCCAGTTCAGATGCACGAACCGGTTCGCCAGCGGCGGGCTCAGCTCCCACCCGTCCGCCGCCGACGCGCGCGGATTGGCGGCGGCCACGATCCGTACTCCCGGCGGCAGTTGCAGCGCACCAACCCTCCGCTCCAGGACGACCCGGAGCAGCGCGGCCTGGACGGCCGGGGTGGCGGTGGAGAGTTCGTCCAGGAAAAGCAATCCCCGCCCGGCCCGAACGAGTTCCACGGCCCACTGCGGCGGCGCCATCGGCACCCCCTGCACCGTCGGGTCGTCGCCGACGATGGGCAGCCCGGAGAAATCGGTCGGCTCGTGGACGCTGGCGATCACGGTCGTCAGCGGCAGGTTGAGGGAGGCGGCGAGCTGTGTCAGGGCCGCGGTCTTGCCGATGCCCGGCTCGCCCCACAGCAGCACGGGCAGGTCGGCCGCGACAGCCAGGGTGAGGGCTTCGAGCTGCTCGTCGGGGCGCGGCTCGGTGGTGGTCGTCCGCAGCAGGGCCAGGAGGTCCTCGGCGACGACGAGTTGGGTGCCGGTTGCGGATGCGCCGGCGGGGGTGGATGCGGGCGCACCGACGGCCGGGACCGGGGCGGGCAGGAGGGTACTGGAGGTCATGGGCATCACCTGGGGTGGGATAAGGGAACGGAACGGGACGGCCCGTCCTGGAGGTGGTGGGGTCGTGCGGCGCGGAACGCGCAGTGCGAGCGCGGGACATAGGTGGGGCAGCCGGTCAGGCGATCGCCCGGTTATCAGGCCAGGCCGGTACGGGGCCGTGCCCGGCTGCTCCGCTTGAGGCGCATTGCGGCAGGCGTACGGCGGTCGAGCCGGGGCCGGTGGCCCGGCTCCGCGTGCCCCGAGCCGGAGGCGTTCCCGCCCCCGACCGCACCGGCAGCGGGGTGCACGGCGACCAGCCCCGAGCGGAAGAGTCCGTGGTCGATGCGGCGGGCCGCAGCCGACTCCAGCTCCTCCCGGAGCGGCCCGTCGCGCAGGACCGCACCGGGACCGAGCAGCCCCTCGACCACGTTCAGCGCCCCGGCGACATCACCGTGGCCGATCCGCTCCCGGACCGCGGGCAGTGCCTCCGGATCGCGGTGCACCGCGTCGATTGCCCGCAGGCAGGGCAGCGCGGGCCCGCCGAGCGCCACCAGCAGCTCCTCCCGGCGCAGTTGTGCCGGGTCGTGATCGATCGCCGCCAGTACCCCGTCCCGCAGCGCGATCCGGTGGATCTCGCCCCGGCACTCCACTCGGTGCGGGTCGCCGGGCTGGGGGCGAGGGCCGGCTGCCGGTCCCGAGTCGGCCGCCGCCACCGAGGCAGCCACCGCCAATGCTGTGGCGACGAGCGGATGCAGCCGATCGGACGCGACCAGCCCGGCCCGCAGCAGCTCCAGATCCGGAAGGACCCGGGCCGCCGCCTCCGGCAGCACCGGAAGCGCCGCGACCTCCTGCGGAGGCAGCGCCTCCCGAAGCGGCCGGAACGTCGGGGCATGACTGTCGTCGGGGGCGACGAGTTCGAGCACGGCGCGGCTCCGCGCACCGAGCCGCACGGTGAAGGCCCCGCGAGGGCGACCCTCGGCCCTCAACAGCAGCTCGGCCTCGGCGGCCCACCGTGCCAACGCCCACGAGCAGTCGTGGACGGCGGACCGATCGGGCAGGTCTGGCACGTCCGGCCGGGCGAGCGCGTAGGCTCGGTCGGTCGGCGCCAGGAACGGCGCCCCGCCCGCACCGCACCGCCACGCCAGTTCGCCGCACCGCCCGGAGTCCCAGAGATGCCGGTGCAGGTCGAGCCGGAAACGCCGGTCGGGATGCGGGTGCGGATGGTGCCTCGGGGTGCCGATCCCGGACTCCTCCCACAGGGCCAGGGAGATCCGCTGTCCGGCGTCCGCCCAGGCCGGCGGTGTCCGCACCACCAGCTGCAACGGCGTGGCGCCGCCAGTCCGGTAACGGCTCAGGGAGATGGTCAGGCCGGGCCGGAGCCGTCCGTCGGGAGCGATCCGAGGCATATGCCAACGGAGCAGATCCGGCGCCAACCGACGCAGATCCGCACGAAGGCGGGTGACGAACTCGGTGCCGTGGCGGTCGCGCACGGCGCGCAGATCGAGATCGGTGTCGACCCGGGCGGCGGCGCAGGCACCCGCCCAATCACCGGCCGCACGCCGTGCGGTCGCGGTCTCGATCATGGACGGCGGCACGGCGTACTCTCGCACGCGCTGCCACATCAGCAGGTGGGGCGGAATCGTGTTCGCGAAGTGATGTGCCATCAGCACTCACCTTGCGCGAACGATTCCCCCGATCCGTAAGAGGAGTTCTTCTTCATCCCCGGCATCATAAGCACCGCGATGAGGATCTGTCAGTCCCCCTCGACCGCCCATCACCCTTCCTCGACGCACGCCGCAACACCCGGAGTGGCACGGCGAGTACCGCCGTCGCCGCCCGTTACGGACCGTGCGGATGGGAACGACCAGCGGCCGAACCCGAGCCCCGGTCGCAGCCCGACCTCCTCCATGCTGTCCGTGAGCGCGATCAGGACCGGCCCGCCCCGGCGCTCCGGCAACTGCTCTCCAACCATCTCGGCCAGCGGATCCGGGCCATCGCCTGGTCTCAGTCTTGGTCTCGTTCACCCCCGTTCAGCAGCGTCCGGACGCCCTCCCCGAAGCAGCTCCGCCGCCGGTCAGGGCCGCTCACGAACCCACGCGAACCTCCGGACGGAGACTTGGAAAGCGTGTTGGGGGCAACCCCTCACGAGTTCGAATCTCGTATCCTCCGCCAGTGCCTCACCGGGCACGATGTCGAAGGGCCCCACCGCGAACGGTGGGGCCCTTCGTCGTTGTCCGTCTCACTTTCCGTCTCAGTCGGCCGCGCCTCGGTCGGTCCCCGGCGGCTCCCAGAGCGCGTCTCCGACTTGCTGCGCGACCTTGCGGAGCATGGTCCCGGTCACGTGCATGTACCGGGCGCGCATCCGGGCCGCTCCCCCGGGCTCCCAACCCATGATCGAGTCGATCACGACGTCCGGGACGCCGAGGATCAGGAGCACGGTCGCGGCGGTGTGGCGAACGTCATGGAGACGGCCGTCTCGTACGCCCGCGTCCTTCAGGAGCCGCTTCCAGACGTGATAGTCGGTGTTGGGGCTGAGAGGTCCCCCGCTCGGTGAGGCGAAGACGTATCCCTTGTCCTCCCAGTCGGTACCGGCCTCGATCCGTTCCTTCTCCTGCTCGTCCTGGTGGTGGCGGAGGAGCTTGATCAGCGGATCGGGCAAGCCGGCTGTGCGCCGCCCGGCACGGGACTTGGTGGACTTGTGCTCACGGCGGATCTGCTCGCGCCGGGGGCAGTAGCCCGCCTTCCGCCCGCAAGGGTCGTCTCCGCAGCCGTGCGCGTACTTGAGCCGGAGCCGGTTCTTGCGGATGCGGACGTAACCGGCGTCCAGGTCGACGTCCTCCCAGTGCAGGCCGAGCGCTTCCCCTTGCCGGAGCCCGAGCGCCAGGGCGACGACCCACCGTGCGCTGTTGCGGAGCTTGGCCGCCTCGACGAGGAGGCTCTGAACCTCCTCGATCGTGTACGGCTCGATGTCCTCCTCTTCGAGACGCGGAGCCTTGGCGATCTCGGCCACGTTGGTGGGGACATGGCCGCGCCGTACTGCCTCGCCGAGGGCGGTCCGGATGGTTCGGTGCGCGTGGTGAGCGGTACCGGCCGCGCTCCCGGATTCCTGCATCTTCCGGTAGAAGCGCTCAAGGTGCTCGGGCTCCAACCGGTCGAGCTTGTGAGCGCCGAGGCCGGGCACGAGGTGTACGCGGACGTCGACCTCGTACCCGTCGTACGTGTTCTCGGAGACGTACGGCTTGGCGATGTTCTCGATCCAGTGCTCAAGCCAGCTTTGGACGGTCCAGCCCTTGCCCGGTTTCCGGAGCTTCTTGGCGTCGCGCGCCCGTTCCATCTCGCGGACGGCCTTAGTCACTTCGGCTCTCGTCTTGCGCTCGATGTGACGGCGGTCGGGCTTGCCGTCGTCGCGGACGCCGACGGTCACTCGGCCGTGCCATTTCCGTCCTTGCCGAGGTAGATGGACGAGGCCCCGTTGGGCTGACGAGTGCGCTTCTCCTGCTTCTTCTCTGCCATGTCCGCCCCCCTCAGGCCGCTACGGAGGCGGGACGACGACGAAGCTTGGTCACGTACGCGCGCAGCGCCTCGGGCGGGACCCGGCGGAGTCGGCCGACCATCACCGACTCGATCTCTCCTGCCAGCACGAGCTTGAAGCACGTCGTACGGCCGATGCGGAGTCGACGAGCGGCTTCCTCCACGGTCAGCAGGCCCGCTGAAGGGTCGGCGGGCTCCAGGACGGTGACCGTTGCGCGCGGCTCAGGCATGGGTGGACTCTCCTTCCGTTCCGGGGGCGGGTTCGAGGGATTCGGCAAGCCAGGTCTCGGCATCGGAGAGGCCGGTTCCGGCGAAGACCCAATGGGCGAGGACGTACGTCGTCTCGGGGGCGGGGCCGTTGACCGTCGCGGCTTGGGCGCGGCGCCATTCGGCGCGGGCGTCGCGGAGGGCACCGAGGGTGGTGGAGTAGCGGCGGGACTTGGTGGAGAAGTGGCCGCGGAAGCCGAGCATGTGGGCCCAGGCGCGTAGGCGGAGGTGTTCGAGGTCCTTGCGTGCGCCGAGGGTCCAGGCGGTTCGGATGAGGCGGCGGGCGTGGTCGCTGATGTCGAGCTGGGCGAGTTCGGCGGCGAACTTCAGCGGCCGGTCGAGAGCTCCCGTGGCTGTCTCGGCGCCCTTGGTGGCGTACTTGGCGATGTACGCCGCTACGGCCCGCTCGGTGAGTTCCTGGCCGTCGTTGAAGTCGGCGGAGCGGATGGTGCGGACGTCGAGTTGGCGGCCGAAGGTGAAGGTGTGGGCGCGTCCGTCGATGACCGGGCCGTCCACGCGGACCTTGGCGGTGGCGGTGCGGATGGCGTCGGTGAGCAGCTCGGCGGTTGCCCAGGCCGGGGGCGGGGTGTCTCCGCCGGTCGGGCCGTCGATGCGTATGACCGCGTGGAAGTGGACAGCGCCGCGCTTCTGGTACTCGGCGACCTTGGCGAAGGACACGCGCGCGTGCTCGCGGAACTTCCGCTGGGACAGGCCCGCGCGCTTGGCGACCTCCCGGCGCAGGTAGGTCGAGAAGCGCCGCCAGAGCGGACCGGCGTGGGCGTTCCAGAGGACGGCCGCGTCGTAGTCGTAGGTGTCGGGGTCGAGAGGGGTGCCGAGTTCGGTGTCGTCCTGGTCGTGGCGGGCGCCGCAGCGGCAGGCGCGACCGCTTGAAGGGCGGTTGTGGACCGGGCCGAAGCTCGGCGCGGTGAAGGTGGCGAAGACGCGCGGGTGGGCGCCGACCTGTTCCGGGACGCCCTTGCCACCGCGCAGGCCGGAGGTGATCAGGTGGAAGGTGTCGCGGCGGTAGACCTCCGCGCAGGCCTCACAGCGTGTCGTGCGGCGGTTGTTGCAGCGGACGAGGAGTTGTCCGGCCGGGAGGTCGGTCGAGTCGAGGTGGTGGAGGACGGCGCCGATCTCGCCGGTGCGGGTGTCGACGTCGTACTCGGTGCGGTGGCCGTCGAGGCGGATCGGGTGGGTGCAGCCGCCGAGCCCGGAGAGCTGCCGGACGATACCGGGCAGGGTGCTGGGCGAGCCTTGCGAGTTCCGGGAGCGGGGGCGGGGTGGTGCGGGTGAAGATGGCTGTCTCCTTCTGGCTGGGCTGGCTGGCTTGGTCAGGAGGGATGGGCTCCCGGGGCAGCGATGCTTGGCGGTGTCGGGCCGCCCCGGGAGTCGTAGACGCTTGTTCAGCGGCGGTGCTGGTCGCGCATCAGGGAGCGCAGGACCACGGCGGCGATGGCCACGGAGATGGCCGAGACGGCAACGGCGGCCAGGAGCGCGGTAAGCACCACGCCACCAGCGACCACGGCCGCGACCGCTCCGGTGCTGATCGAGACGGGCGGGAGCCCGGTGCGGCGTACGGGCGCCGGATCGGCCGGAGTGTGGACATGCGCAGGCGGCGGCGTCGGGCTGTCGGGGTACTTGGGCAGGAACACGGCGAAGCTCTCCTTATCTACTCGTCTAGTCATGTGAGCCGTTTATGACGTCCACGCCGGAGCGCGTGCCGGATTCGATGGCCGGTGCCATGAAGGTGTGCGAGAGCCAGAAGCCGAAGAGGGCGATCAGGACGACGATCCAGGTACGGACGCCGAGGAACTTGACCGCTCCCCAGGCGAAGAAGCCGAGGACGAGGACGAGCGGCAGGCTGACGGTCACGGGTTTCGGGGGCCTTTCAGCGGACGGGGCAACGGTGGGTACGGGCGGCCAGCTCGGCGGCGGCCCGGCTGTCGTAGTCGGCGGAGAAGCCGCAGCGCGGAGCCGTACAGGCGGCAGTGTGCTTCTCTCGACCCCGGCCGTCGTACGACGTGCCGACCTGGACGGGGCCGATGCGGATCACGTTGCGGAAGCGGTTCGGGGCGGGCACGATCAGTCCTCCTGTCGCAGGCTCGGGCCGGGGAACTCACGCAGGATGCGCGCGGCCTGGTCGAGGTCCTGGGTGCGGTCGGCGGCCTCTTCGGCAAGGAGCCGGGCCAGTGCCGTACGACCGGCCACGGCCATCTGTCGGGCCGCGTCGAGGTAGTCGGCGGCAGTGCTGATGCAGAAGAGGGGCATGGTTCAGCTCCTTGTCGGGGTGAGGTGAGCGGCGATTGCTTCGGCGAGCGGCATCGGGACGCCGAGCCGGGCGCGAAGCGTCGAGGTGTCGATGGCGGTTCCGATGCGGGCGCGGTGGTCGTCGGCGACCTTGCGCGCGAGGGCGACGAGGGCGGGCGGTACCGGGGACGGCATAGGCGAGGCCGACTCCGCGGCGGGCAGTTCGGCGGCCCCGGAGGGCGGCTCGACTTCTACGGCGGTTGGTTCCGGCTCCTGGTCCGTCAGGGTCGGTTCGGTGGACTCCACGGGAGTCCCGGTCGGCTTCGGTGATCCGTGGGCGAGGAGGGTTCCGCCGAGGAACGCGACCGCCGGCCAGCCCGCGACGAGGATGCGCAACCAGGCCGGGACCTGGTCCAGGTCGAGCAGTCCGGCGGTGGCGACGTTCGCCCCGAGGGAGGCGGCGAGGGCGATGACGAACCAGCACCACCCGGCCGCTTTCGCCGTACCGGGGCGCAGTCGGCGCCAGGCGGCGACGAGCAGCAGGTCAACGCTGATCGGGTAGGCCCACGCTTTCCAGCCGCCTTGTCCGGCCGCCAAGGCGATGTCGTGCAGGTGAGCGAAGGACAGCGCGGCGGCGATGACGGCTTGGACGAGCACCGCGTCGACACGGGCCAGGTGGGCGCGCATGATGCGGCTCCTTCCGGATTCAGGCATGGCAGGGCTAGGGAGTTGGCACGAGGCGGTCACGCCGACCGGGGTTGGGACAGGGCGAGTGTCAGTCGGTCACCGGGCGGGGCTGGACGACCGGGGCCGGGTTCTCGACGGGCCATACGGGCCCGTCGGGCCGAAACGGCTTGAGCACGGGGAGGTCGGGCGCCAGGTCTGCGGATTCCCGGCAGATCTCGGCGGCGTCGCCGAGGGACAGGTACGGCGTCCGGATACGGGACCAGCCGCCGGAGGTGTCACCGGCCACGGCGAGGCCGGGCAGCTCGGGAGCGATGGAGCAGGCGGCGCCGACCGCTTCGGGGGCGATGTCGCCGAGCGCCATCTTGGCGGAGGCTTCGTCGTTCACCCGGTGGCAGACCCGGCCGGTGAGCTGGGCCCGGAGCATGGTGGCGCCCTTGCCCAGCTCGGCGCCGAAGCGCTGTCCGCAGACCTCCAGGTAGATCCCGGCAGCGCGGCCGAGTTGGGCGAGCCGGATGAGCTGGGTGACCATCTCGTCCCGCCGTTCCTCGTCCTTCTTCGTGGCGATGAGGAAGAGTTCGGCCACCTCGTCGACGAACAGCACGATCGGCACCGGGCGTTCGCTCTCGGGCAGGCCCCAGATGTCCGAGGTGATCTCCTCGTCCGGGGTGTCCGGAGCGATGCCCTGCCGGTCCTTGATCAGGTCGTATCGGTCCTCCATCTCCTTGACGAGCACAGGCAGCAACTCGGCGGCTTGCTGCGAATCGGTCGCGAGCGCCGAGAGCCGAGGCGCAAACGGCGCCAACTCCACTCCCCTCTTGCAGTCGACGCCGACCAGCGCGACCGGTTGCCGCGCGAGTCCGGCAACGAGATGCCGCAGGTACATGGACTTGCCGGACAACGTTGCGCCGAGGGTGAGTTGGTGCGGAACAGCGCGGTAGTCGCGTACGAAAGGCGTGACGTCCTCCCGCAGCGCCACCGGCACCTTGAGAAACCCGGCGCCGGTCTTCCGGGGCATCCTCACCCGCCGCAGCACATCGAAGCCGACCAACCGCAGCTCGACCACGCCCGGCTTGACGGTCGTGACGTACACGGCGTGAACGCCCCAGGCATGCCGCAGCCGTTCGGCCGAGGCGGCGACATCGGCGGGTTCCTGCCCCGGAGCGAGCCGGAGACGGAGCCGCAGCCCGGTCGAGGTGGGCCGGATGATGCCCCGGCGCGGCGGTACGGGCCGCACCTCCCGCCGAGTGGTGGCCTTGACCGCGAGCACCCGCAGCCGGGACGGCGCCACGGTCAGCCCGCAGGCCTCCATGACCGACCCGTACGAGCTGAGCAGCCGGGCCGTGGATATTGGCAGGCCGACCGTGGACCAGTAGACCCCGGGGTGTCGGGCCCGGGTGTAGGCGGCCCCGCCGCCGAGTGCGGCGAGGGGACCACCCACTTCCAGGAGTGTCGTCAGGTCGGTCATCAGGCGGTGGCCTCCATGGCGGCCGGGAAGGCGGCCGGAGTCACGGCGGCGGAGCGGTAGGCGATGCCGTGCCGCTGCTGTCCGTTGAACACGCTCTCCCACGGCCGGGCGATGAGCCCCGGCAGCGAGACGGGAGCGCCGAGGGCGAGCCCTTCGGAGACGCCGCTCTCCGGAACGGTGACCTTGATCAGGGACGACTCGCCGTCCTCGATGTAGACGACGCCGATCGTCATCAGTGCCTCACCGCTGACTGCGTCCTTGGCGATCTCGCCCGTCTGCCGGTCCCGGACCTTGGGCTCGGGAGCCTCGGTGAGCAGGATCGTCGCGGCGGAGGTCTGAACACGGATGGTACGCAAGGAAGTTTCCCTATCTACTCGTCTAGACAAGATGCGATCCGCGAGCCCGACTTCCGGGATCACGCGGACCACCATGCCGCACAACTTGCCCACTCGTCTATACGAGTATGCCTGTTGGGGTGTACGAGTTCGGAGAACCAGCCCCGCGCACCACCGCTACTCACGCCCTCACGTCGCCGGGAGCTGGTACGACAACACGTACGCGTCCGCCGCCATCACCGTGTCGCAGACCTCCACGGCCCGCCCCTCGCTGTCGAACGCCGTCCGGACGAGATGGATCACGGGCACACCGGAAGCCAGCCGCAGCGTCTTGACCTCGGCAGGCGAGGGCATCCGGGCCCGGATCTCCTCCTCGAAGTGGTCGAGATGGTGGCCCAGTTCCTCAAGCCGGGCGTAGATGCCGCCGGGCCCGGGGTTGGGCTCGGCGATCGGAGTGCCCCGCGCGATGTCGAGGGGCAGGTAGGAGGTGGCGAACTCGACCGGCCGCCCGTCCAGCAGATACCGCCGACGACGAGCCAGCACCCGCCGCACCGACCCGAGCCGGGCGGAGACGTCCGGACTGGCCTTCTCCTCCTTGACCTCCAGGCTGTCGACCTGGGGGTGACTGCCGGCCGCGTCCGCCTCCACGATGAACGCGGACTTCCCCTGCTCCCGGTGCCGCCGGGCGAACCGGTCCGAAGCGAGCCGCCGCACGGGCGGCCGGGGCCGCACAAACACCCCCTTGCCGTGCTCGGCATGCACCAGGCCCTCCCCCTGGAGGACGGAGAAGGAGTTTCGGACCGTCATACGGGAAACCCCGTAATGCTCGACAAGCTCAGCCTCGGAGGGCAGCTTTTCGCCCTCCTTGAACCGCCCACGGTCGATGGCCTCACGCAGCTGGTCAGCGATCTGCCGAAAGACCGCACGATCACTCGTGGGGTCGAGACCGCCGAGCATGCCGGAACGGAGAGGGGTCACGTGTACTCCTTTAGATATCTAGACGAGTGGGCGATTGTTGTTGCTACGGTGGAGAGCCTAGCCAGCCGAGAGGGCCGAGGAACGTGAGCACCGACCGTCCGCACTCCGTGAGCGTCGCCGGAGTCATCGTCGACGACCAGGGCCGCGCCCTCCTCATCAAGCGCCGGGACAACGGCCACTGGGAACCCCCGGGCGGAGTCCTCGAACGCGAGGAAACCATCCCCGAGGCCCTCCAGCGCGAAGTCCTCGAAGAGACCGGCATCAAGATCGCACTCCCGGCGACCCTGACCGGCGTCTACAAGAACATGACGGGCCTGATCGTCTCGCTGGTCTTCCGCTGCGAGGCCGCCGACGGCACGCCCACCACCGGGAACGAGACCCGCGCACTGCGCTGGGCCACCCGCGAGGAAGTCTCCGAGCTCGCCGACGAGGCATACGCGATCCGCGTCCTGGACGCACTCGACGCGACGTCTCCGCCCGCCATCCGCGCCCACGACGGCGTGAAACTCGTCTAGCCCGAACCCGCTGCACATGGCGGCCACCAGCACGAAGTAACTTGTATGCACGAGTATACGAGCAAGACTCGGGTCTGGGGGCTCACTTGCCCAGGTTTCCCCGAAGAGGTCAGCCGGGCCCGCCGCTGGACCCGTGACATCCTGCGCGGCTCGCCCCTGGCCGAAGACGCCGAACTCATCGTCAGCGAGCTGAGCGCGAACGCGATCCTCCACACCGCCAGCGGCCTGGACTCCGGCAGCTTCCACCTCGCCCTGGCGGTCTCCCCCCAGGTGGTTGCCCTGTCGGTCACGGACGACGGAGGCACCGGCACAGCCCCGAAGGTCGAGCACCAGGACGAGGACGCCGAGCACGGGCGAGGCCTGGGCATGGTCAGCCTGCTCGCCCACCGGGTCGTGATCCACGACAGCCACGGCGGCTACACGGTCACCGCGGAACTGTTCACCGGCCCCCGCCGAGGAGACCACCCGTGCTGATCAACAAACCACGCTGGGGCTACTGGTGCGAGTGCTGGACAGAAGACCTCACCGAGCAGCAACGGCCAGCGCTCCGAGCATCGTTCGACGCGTACTCAGCACCCCAAGCAGACAGATGGGTAGCGATCGCACTCCGCACCATCACACCGGCACTCGACCCCGACGCCTCCGACGAGGCATGGGGGTGGCTGCACGACGGACGAGCCGAGACGAGAAGAGCTCTCATGCGCGCCGAGCCCTGCACAGTGGCAGTCAGTCACGGACACACCCGCATCACGTGGACGATCCGACCAGTGCTCTTCCTCCCACTGGCACACCGTCAGGGCGCCGAACTCCCCGCCTGCATACACGACTTCAAGCCCCAGCAGACCGAACAGACCCACTGAGTTACAACTTTCTCTACGGGTTCAAGGCGGCTCGCTCCGCTCACCGCGCGCGGCCCGGCCCCCGGCCGGGCCTGCGCTCCAGTCTCCGCCCCGCTCCAGCCCGGCCAGCGCCCGTGCCGCGCGCTCAGCAATCATCCGCTTGCCGTAGAAGGGGTACGTCGTGGCTGGGGCGGTCGGCTCCACGCACGTGGCACCAACCTAGGCATCAAGATGGCTCTTACCTGACTTTCCACTGGCACCGCGACGCTTAGGATAGTCAGACCAACGCTTCGTGTATTCAGAATCCTCACGGATAGAGAGACGAAGCACCTCGCTTGAATTCTCATAGATTGCCGACCTGAGAACGTATTGAGTCTCAGATAGTACAGGAAGGCCCGTCAAGTAATAGGACGAGGGGCGAACTAGACGAAGCGTCTTTCCGTTTGCTGTCCCCAGCGTCAGAGTGCGCCTACCATAGCTGTCAGTCTGGGATTCACGAAGGCGCGAAACAACCGGAATAAATCCGGCCTCTTCTGCCTCCGCAAGGACTGTTTCTGCAGCATTAATCGCACCCAATACTTCATCTTGAGTTGGGAATTTAGGATTCGTATGCTGCAAGACATTTCGAATCTCATCTACCTTGCCCGAATGCAGCTTATGCGAGGCGGTAGCCAACATCGCCACGATGCGAGGTCGAGCGAGCGGATCCAAGTCAAGGTAGGGATAGATGTGCTTGAAGAGGAACGTGTAGGGAGAGGCCGACCGCAGAACCTTGGGATAATCACCCACGGGTCGCTGTGTAGCCTCATCAGACTTCAAGAGTCTCAAGCGATCAGCCAGAATATCGAATCCCCTAATCATGGGAAACAATGTCCATTTGCCGTCATTAGAAAAATGAACATCCGACTGGTCTCTACTGAGTTCCCGAATCGTGAATGCGACCGCCTCATCAGGAGAGTAGACGAACCCTGATGTCGCGTAGTGATCCCGCAGAAGCGACCAGGTAGCTAGCTTGAGGTACTCCTGAAGCAGTCCCTCAAGTTTAACGAAGAAGTTAGAGGCAACCGCTCTAATGTCCGCCTGATCGGCTGGCGCGTACGTATGGGTACGCATGGCTAGTTCCCTAAGCCTGGTGCCATACTGACGGAAATCGACCAACACGTCAGATTCAGACGGGCCATCAATGCCTAGCCGCCATGTGATCGCTCGCCTCAGGGACTCCTCGTTCGATAGGCGTTCCCTGGCGCGCGGGCCTATACCAACAAACTTTTCCGCCGCTTTAAGGTTTGCACCACTATCAAAGATCAGCGACCCCAGAGCGCCATCAAGCGGACCACCACATACGAATTGGTCCAGTTGCTCCTGAAAAGATGCCCCGTCCGTCCCTCTGATCAGCCATTCAAGCCGCTCACGTTGAGTCGGATTCCCTAGATCAAACAGATTCGAGATCAGATGACGGCTCCGAAGCAGAGCCAACGAGGAGCTACCGAGAAATCTAACGCCTCCACTTGCACACTCAGGCACCAGGTCAAAGTATCCCGTCGCCCTGATGTCTCTGGGAGACTTACGGATTTCAGCGGGCGGTATGACGATGGCTCCAGACAGGATGAGCGAATCGAGTGAATCGATGATCTCCTCGTCTCGGCACAGGAGGATGAGTTGGAGCATCTGAGCCTCATTAAGGCCTTCAGTAAACTTCTCAGCCTCTCTTACCTCTTGCCCAAGTCCAGAAAGCGACGCCCGCAGCTTACCTTGCGTGGAGTTGAGCAAGTCATGCAGAATCAGACGAATTTCCGCAGCAGAAAATGCGTCGCCGATAAGGCTCGGAAACCCTGCCGGATGCCTCCACGAAAAGGGGTTAACGTGAGCAGATATCTGGTCGCGCAAGAAATCCTCCCACTCGCTCTCCGCACTATCTTGCCGGGACAACACCTCTCGCATTTTAGTGCGGACTTTCGAGATTTTCGATGCCCCTGTCTCAAGGAGGACGTTATGCAGCCTCTTACACGAGAGATCGTCGCAGTGATAAAGCGGAACCCAAACGGAGGGTGGGCAGTATCTGATTTCTCGGGACCGGACGAGTCCCCAGGGGCCAGTTACGTAATCATGCAACTGGAAAACACCTTGGGGGGCTCCGGCTAGCAAAGTCATCGTGTCCTTGTGAGTCAGGGTGTCATTGTTGTCCCTTAGCTCACTGAAGGCTTTATCATACAATTCCCGCCCATAAATGTAAGGGAAGAGGATTCTCTCCTTCTTAATCTCGTCTGAAATCGCCTTTTCAATGGACTCAAGGTTGGTCTCATCTGGGTCTATGAGGAGCTCGTTCCAAGAGACTTGCAGGAATGCAGACAGAGTGCACTCGTTGCGAGGATTGGCGTTACTCTGCACGCGTGAAACCAACCCCGCACCGGCAGAAGAAAGCTTGATAGCGGCAGTAAGTCGGGCCGGAACCTCGTAAGCGTCAGAAATAATGCATGATCCGAGAAGATCAGACAGGAAGTCGATCCGAAGGATCCTTTCCTGTGTTTCGGCGCTTGGGTAGAGCTTGTCGATCTGCTCACGCGTCAGCTTGTTGGCCACTCTCTGCCTCCCCAGGCATCGGAACCCTCTTCAAGGTTACGAATAGCTACGCGAGCCCGCAGGCGTTTCACAGGAAGAACTCACCCTGCTCCAGACGGCGTCATGGGAGGACGGGCAGGTCTGCACCAACATCTGCAGGACGCAACGTGGACGAGCTGCTCCGGTGCGGACGTCATGCCGTACAGCAGTACGTCGACGTCAGCACCATCGAACACGAGCCTTGACCGAGACATCCGACGCACGCACGCCAAGTTGCCCGATGGGCCCCGTCTCAGTTTCCGTCTCATTCAGCCCCGTTCACGGCCGTTCAGGCGAGACCCGGAACCGTCCCCGCGCAGGCGGTCGGCCACCCATGAACGCAGGTGAACGACCCCCACCACCCCACCACCCCAGTTGGAAAGCGTGTTGGGGGCAACCCCTCACGAGTTCGAATCTCGTATCCTCCGCCAGTGCCTCACCGGGCACGATGTCGAAGGGCCCCACCGTTC
>NZ_JBSFUU010000084.1:0-42938 GCF_053591955.1 Streptomyces sp. NPDC002845
ATGTCCGCCTCCGCTGCTGCCTCGATCTTCACAGCCGCCCCTTTCAGGCAGAGCCAACGCCTCGTGCAGCGACCGGACTTCCGCCGACCCCTGTGCCCCGGGCACTCTAATGGCGATGTCCCGCGCCCGGTACAGGATCAGCGCCGTATGCATGGCGTGTACGGCAGCGGCGGCCGGATCTCCCTCGACCGCAAGACACATGGCCTCATCGAGGCGGATCAAGGCCCGGTCGGTCAGGTCGTGGGCCGGGTACAGCTCCACCGCCTGGACGTGCTCCCCCACAGTTATGTTTTTCGCGCTCGCTCCGTCTCGCCGAGATGCGTCCACGCGTTACCGGCGTGGAAGTGGAGTTGGGATGCGCTGTACCCAAAGGCCGAGCCGATCCGCTCCGCCTCGGGGAGCCGGTCCAGCGCGGTCCCTGCGGCCTCCAGCGCTGCCCGGGCCTTCTCGCGCACCCCGAGCAGCGCGTACGCGCGGGCCTCCAGAGGAGCCGCCAGGGCCGGGCCGGCGCAAGGCAGGCCTCCGGCCAGGCTCTGGGCGCGGACAGCGAGGTCGACGGCTCCGTGCACATCGCCGCTGTAGTACTGCTGGTACACCTCGTGCGCGTAGATCCACGAGAGGGTGGCGCGGTCGTCAGCCGCCGCCGCTGCGGCCCGGCCGGTACGCCCTGTGCCCGGTCGTCGCCCAGCTTGAGCAGGGTAGGGCCATCAGCCCGGACATCCGTGCGGCCACAACATGAAGGCGTCTGCGGGCATGCGGGGGATGCCGTCGGACCAGGAGGATGCGCAGGTCCTGAAAGTCGTCGATGAGGTCGCCGAGGAGGTCAGCCTCAGGTCGGTGGCGGGTGGCACGTCCATGGCGGGCGACGGCGTAATCCCACTCGTCGAGGGTCGCGTCGGTCATCGGGCCGGCGGCCAGAGCCGCGTGCACGCCGCGCTGAAGGGCATCCGCCCGCTCCATCGGGCTGGCGCCGGGCCGGGCGTCGGCGGCCGTGATCAGTTCCCCGCCCGCACCGAGGGCCCGGTCCAAGGCCGCGGCGACCTCCGGGCTGGGGTGGTGCCTGCCGCGTTCTAAGACACTGACGTACGATTTGCCGATTTTCGCGAGCGCGGCGACGTCGCGCACAGAGCGGTCACCGCGCCAGCGCCTGAGGACTTCGCCAAATGGCTCCCTGTTCATCGTTCCCGTCCGCTCCCCGTGTCCAGCGTGTCCAGTAGCTACCGGACAGCACTGGGCAGGGATCGCTTGCCCCTGGCTGTCCGTCACCGCAACGCTACTCGTACGCGAACGCACTTTCCCTTCGTCTCCGGCGCGGACAACTCCCTTTTCCACTCGGGGACTTGCTCCCGCCGGGACGCAGCCCGCCCCTGAATTCCGTGCGTCGCCCCTGAACTCTAATCAGCCCTGATTTGGATTCAGGGGTGATCTTCGTAAATGGCCCTACGTTGTTGCGACATGACGAAGGGGCAACGCGACTCGTCCATGAGGGAGATACCACTGTGGTCCGGCTGTTGACGCCGCTGCCGTCCGCCCACAGCGTCCGGCCGCCTCTGTAGCCGGTCGCCGGGGCGGGGAGCTCGTCGTTCCCCGTAGCGGACAGCCTGCCCCGGCGGCCCTTCTCCCGCGCGCCTCCGTGCAACCGGCCTGTGCCCACGTCCCCGAGGTTTTGATGTCTGATACTCCACCTGCCACACGCTCCGAGCGCCGACGGCACGGCAAGTCGTGGGCGCGCAGGGTGAACACCTCCGAGGGGCTGCGCTCACGGCTGGGGCAGCTCGCCGTCCTCCCTCCGTGCGCCGTGCTGTTGCTGGTAGCCCTACCCGAATACCTCCTGCGGACCGAGCGCCCCTGGTCCGGAGCACGGTTGCTGGTGTGGACGGCTGTCGCCGCGGCATGCTCTGTGGTGCTGGTTGTGGCCTGGCGGATGTCCGGTACGACCGCCGATGCGGTGCACCGGCACCGAGTAGCCGATGTGGAGGCGGTGCAGCAGCAGCGGGCGGCTGACGTTCAGGCCCTGGAACAACAGCAGAAGGCTGAGCGCCTGGCTGTGTCCCAGTGGATCGCCCGTCTGCGGTCGGTGATGGCCGACGGCCTCAAAGAGGTCCAGGCGACGGTGGACCAGCTACAGCGTGGCGAGCAGCCCCAGGTGCGCGATCTGCCGTCGGAGCCCGTTGCCCCGCATCCGTTCGCCGCGCTGGAGCGTGGACTGCTCGAATTCGTGCACTGCGTGCAGATGGCTCTCACCGACAGCTCGGCCCGGCAGGAGAAGGCCGCCGTCCTCAGTATCGCCCGGCGCATCCTGACCTTGATCAACAATACGTTGAAGGAGTTCGACGCGCTGGAACGCGAGATGGAGGACCCCGAGGTCCTCAAACCGCTGTTCCGGCTGGACCACAAGGTCACCCGGCTGCGTCGCCTGGCGGAGAGCCTGACGGTGGCGGGCGGCGCACTTCCCCGGCGCTCCGGCAAAGCGACGCTGCTGTCCGACGTGATCAACCACGCGATCTCGGAGATCGAACAGTACGAGCGGGTCAGGCTGGTGTCCCCCGTGGACGGCATGGTCGACGGGCGGGCGGCGACCGGACTCGTCCATCTGCTGGCTGAACTCCTCGACAACGCCGCCAACTTCTCCGATCCGCAGACACAGGTGCTGGTGCGGGTCGAGAAGGCCGCCTCGGGAGTGGTCGTCCAGATCGACGACCGCGGAAAGCTCATGCCGCACGAGACCCTGGCCCAGCTGAACGGCCTGCTGTCCGAGCCGTCCCGGCACCGGGCCGGCGACTACCTGCGGGACGGACGCATCGGGATGTGGGTGGTGGCGGAGTACGCCCGCCGGCTCGGCCTCCACGTCAGGATCCAGAGCAACTTCTACGGCTCCAACCAGGCCGAAGTCCGCGTGCCGTTCGGCCTCTTCAGCACAAGGCCGGACCGGCAGGAACAGGCCGCGCGGCCTGACCTCCCATCCCTCGCACCGGTTCACGCCCCCGACCGGGGAGCGCCTGCGGCAGATACCCGCGCCGGCGGCCGTACGGGGATTCCGGCAGCACCCGGGCCGGTGGCGGCACGCAGCACAGCGCCCAACGTCGGCGGGTCAGCCGCCGCGGGCGGCGTTGCGCCTCTGCCCTCACGCCGCGCGACCGGCGAGCACCCCGCCCCGGGGCACGCCCCGAGCGGAGTGCCGGACAGCGCATCCGGCGACGACGCTCCGCTGCCGAAGCGCGACCCTTCACGCTCCTACCTGGCGCCGGGCCTGCAAGACAGGACCCGTGAATCCCGTGGAAATACGGAACCGTCCGCGCCTCCCAGCGCGGGCCTGATGTCCCGGGTCGCCGAGGGGCGGCGCCGCGCCGAGCAGGACCGCGTACCGGATTCCGCCCCCTCTTCCGAACCGACCAATCCCCCACACCCCTTGGAGGCCCCCCGTGACGACCACGACTCCGCGTGACCTGAACTGGCTGCTGACCAACTTCGTCGACAGGACGGACGGCGCGCTCAGCACGCTGGTGACCTCTCGCGACGGCATGCAGGTCACCAACCTCAACATCGACGGGGCCGGGACGGCTGACACGCTGAGCGCCATCGCCAGCGGACTGCACTCCCTGGCCGAAGGCGCTGCTCCTCTGCTGGGGGACGCCGGCGGCGTGCGCCAGGTCGTCGTGGAACTCGACCAGGGCCACCTGTTCGTCATGGCGGCCGGCGAGGGCACACTGCTGTCCGTCCTGGTCGATGCCGAAGCCGACGTCGCGCAGGTCTCCTACGAGATGACCCTGCTGGTCAAGCAGGTTCCTGGCTATCTGTACGTCGCGCCACGGTCCGAGCCCGCAGCGGCGGGCACGACGGTCCAGTGAGATGTCCGGTGACGACGCCCTGGTCGACGACGCTCTCGGGACGGTGCGGCCCTACGCGCTGGTCCACGGGCGGGTTACTCCCTCACAGGATCTCGGCAGGGCGTCCCTGGTCAAGGCCAAGATCGACCTGCCGTCGGAACCCTTGCAGTCGCACTATGCGCAGGCGTTCGAGCTCTGCCGGGCCGGTGCGGTCTCCGTCGCGGAGATCGCGGCAAGGCTCGGGCACCCCTTACAGATCGTCAAGATCTGGCTGGCTGACCTCATGGACGACGGCTATCTCACAAATGCGATGCCCGACAACTGCGGCGGAGCAGCCACCGACCCACAGGTATTGGAAGAAGTCCTTGCTGGGCTACAACGAATCTGAGCTGATGCTCTCGCTGAAGATCGTCGTGTCGGGCGGTTTCGGGGTCGGGAAGACGACCTTCGTCGGCGCGGTGAGCGAGATTCCGCCGCTGCGGACGGAGGAGACGCTCACCGAGGCCGGGATCGGCACCGACAACCTGGCGGGCATCGAGCAGAAGACGGCCACCACCGTGGCCATGGACTTCGGCCGCATCACGCTCCGCAGCGACGATCAGGTGCAGATGACCCATGAGGTGCAGCTGCTGCTGTTCGGCACGCCCGGCCAGGATCGCTTCTGGTTCATGTGGGACGACCTCTCGGAAGGCGCCGTCGGCGCGGTCGTCCTCGCCGATACCCGCCGGCTGGCGGACTGTTTCGCCGCCGTCGAGTACTTCGAGCGCGGCGGGCTGCCGTTCCTGGTCGCGCTCAACCAGTTCCCCGGGGCACGCCCCCGCACCGAACAGGAAGTACGGGACGCCCTGAGGGTGAGCCCCGAGGTTCCCGTCGTCCAGTGCGACGCGCGTGACGGAGCCTCTTCACGCCGCGTACTGACCGCTCTGGTCGCGCACGCGCGCGACCGTGCCCCACTCGTCCCCTCCGCCTAGCCCCATCCCTTCCCGCCGTTTCGCCGTTTTGCCTTTGGAGCCCACGATGCCCACCTTTGACGCCGTAACCGGCCGCCACGACCGGGTCCCCGAGGACCGTGAACTGGCCCAGCGCATCCCGCTGTTGCAGCGCAAGGGGCTGATCGAGGACCGTCCCGTTCCGCGGTTCGACGCTCTCGCGCAGACCGCCGGGATGGAGGCGGCCGACCTGGTTGGAAACCCGCACGGGTTCTTCGCCATGGTCAACCTGATGAAGGACGGCTACCAGTACTTCGCCGGTTTGTGGGTGCCCGAGGGCACCAGCGGCGGCGCGAGCCAGGCAGCCGCGGCCGCCACTCCGCAGGTGGACCGCGTCATGGACCGCACAAGCGGATGGTGCGTCCACACCGTGGACCGCCGCCTGGCCCTGCCGCTGAACAACGTCTTCGACTATCCGCGCTGGCTGAACAAAGCCATCCACCAGCTCGGCGCCAGCTCATACCTGGGCACCCCCCTGATCCACCAGCCCACCGACATCGCGCTGGGCACGCTCTGCCTCGTGGGCCAGGAGACGACGGACTGGGGCCGCCAGGGAGTCGCCCTCATCAAGCACGTCGCCGCCCAGGCTGTGGACTACATCGACGAACTGCCCGACAACACCCCGCCGCCCCTGCCGCCCCCGCTGCACTAGCGCGACCGCCCGCCGTACAGCAAAGCGCCCGCCAGACCAGAGGGAGGGGACGGACCGATGTCCACCACATACACGTACCTGACGGACGACCACCTGCGCCTGCGTGACCAGGCGCAGGAATTCGGCCACTCAGTGATCGCCCCCTACGTCCCGCGCATGGAAGCGGCGGGAACACACACCGACCGGGAACTGCCCCGCCTGATGGGCGCGCTGGGCTGGTGCGGCGTGATCATCGGCGCCGAGTACGACGGTATGGACCTGGACCACCTTTCCAAGACCATCCTGATCTCCGAGATCAGCTATTTCAGCGGCGCCGCCGGGGGCATCCTGCAAGCCTCCCTCATCCCCACCGCGGCAATCCTCTACCTGGGCAGCGAGGAACAGAAGCAGCTGTGGCTGCCGCAGATCGCCCAGGGACTGTGGACGACCATCGCGGTCACCGAGCCCGACAGCGGCAGCCACGTCCTGGGCATGGACGGCACGGCCCGCCGCAAGGGCAAACACTGGATCGTCAACGCGACCAAGTGCTTCATCGGCAACTCAGGCATAGCGGGCCTCCACGTCGTCGTCGTACGCACCGGCAGACCCGGCGATCCACGAAGTCTGTCGGCGTTCCTCGTCGAGGCCGACCGGGACGGGATCGAGGTGAGCCAGCCGGAGCTGGTCGGCATGCATGGTTTCACCTGCGGCAATGTGCGACTACGCGACGTCCGGGTGCCCGAGACCCACCTCCTTGGGGAGGTCGGCGATGGCCTCGCCGCCGCCTACACCGCCTCAGTCGTCTGCGGCCGTCCCAACCTTGCCGCGACCGCCCTCGGTCTCCACCACAGGGCCATGGACGAGACCACCGACTTCCTCCGCGGCCGCCACCGCAAGACCGGCAAACGCCACCGCCAGACGCAACCGCTCTCCGAACACCCCGTCGTCAAGTACCGCCTCGCGGACATGCAGTCCCGGCTGATGGCCGCTGAACGGCTGGCGTACGACGCCGTGCACCTGCTGGACCAGGGACGAGCGTGCGACGCGGAACTCGTCCAGGCCAAGCTGTACAACAACGTGGCGGCCGGCGAGTCCCTGCGGGACGCGAGCTCGCTCCACGGCGGCTACGCCGCCCGCACCGACCACCCCATCACGCGCCTGATGCGCGACATCCAGCTCGTCGGCGCACCGGCAGGCCCGGACGACATCCAGCGGCACCGGCTGACCGAGAAAGCGCTCGGAGCCGACCGCACCCAGTGGTCCGAAGACTTCATCCGCCGCACGAGGTCCGCCGAGGCACGCGCCGCCTGACCCCCACTGCTCCATCCCTCATCCCGCCCATGGCCGAAAGACCTTCATGATCAGCATGTACGTCCAGAACGAAACGCCTCACACCGAGGAACTGGCCGAGCAGATACACCAGTTACTCACGCAGGCGACCCCGTGGGTGGAGAAGGCCACCGGCCTGCTCCTGCCAACCGTCAGGGTCGAACTCGTCGGAGTAGAAGGACTGGCGACGGCGTACGCAGCCTTCGTCCGCCGCCAGGTCGAGCGCGACACCGAGGGCCTGGACCTCACCGAGCGAGAGCGGAAGAAGGCGGCCGCCCTGCCGCTCACCGCCCGCGGGTCGGCCCGCACGATGTGGATGGTCGAGGAATCCGTCCTCATCGCGACCGGCGTCGGCCAGCCGTCGGCGCTGATCGTCCCCGAAGCCCTGGAACACCTGGGGCTGACCGGTGCCCCCGATCTCCTGTGCGACGCATTGGTCCGCGCGCTCGCCCGGCAGGCCCAGGTCGCCGCCTGCGGCGGCACCCTCATACCGGCCCCGGAATGGCCTGTAGTCCGGCCCGCCAAGGATGCCATCACCCAGCTCAGCGACGGCCATGCGCAGTGGACGAGCGACCAGGCGACCCCGCAGATACTCGGCAGACCCGTCGACTGCACCCAGCGCCGGCGGCCCAGGACTTTCCTGGTGCGCCGCGCGGTCCTGCGTATCGCAGACCCGGGAGCGGGCAGGCGGCGGGCCCGCGCTGCCGCCCTTGTCGACAAGGCCGTGAACGCCGTCGGCCTGGACGCCTTCAACCAGGTGTGGAGCGCCTCCGGCCTGGCCCCCACCCTTGGCGAACTCCGATGTCCTGAGGACTGGATCAGCCGCCTGCCCGGCTGACCTCGCGTCCGGCCTCAGCCGTGCGGCGGCCCAGTAAGCGGTGCGCCGCCGTCGACACAGACCCCGTCCTCGTTGTCCGCCGACGGCGGCGGACAACAAGGACGGACCCAACGCCGGCGTAGAGGGCAGTGTGTCCCCCTGGCTCCCCCAGAGGTACGAGCTCTCCGCGCCGGTCTCACCAGTACCTTCTCGCACACCGAACGGCTCCTCCGTGACTCCCCTAGCCCCAACCCTCGTACGGCCGACCGCCCCAGTCAGCCCGCTCCGTGCCGACGTAACCGCACCTGGCTGGGACATCCCCACCCTGACCGGCCACGATCCGGGCCAGGAGGCGTACACGCTGCTGGGCTCGGCCTGGCGGAGCTCCACCGCCCGTCTCATAGCCACCGGGGGCGACTTCGACGCGGTCCGGGTAGCGCAGCCGTACGCCGCCCCGGCCTTGGAGTATCTGCGACGGCGCGGTGCCCGCCGCGGCGCCGTGCCCGCTGAACGAGACGTCTGGACCTTCTTCGTCCCGCCGCTCTCCGACGATCTCCCCTGGCCGCCCTGGGTCACGTACCTCAGCGGGCCCACGGTGTGGATTCCACCGCGCGCTGCCCGCGACGACGGCCTCAGCCTGCGGTGGATCACTCGCGGCGATCCGGCCGGACAGCTCCTGACGGCGCCCTTCGTGCTGTGCCCCATCCTCACCGCTCTCGCACCCCCGAGCCCCGATCCGGCCTGTGACCGGACAACACTTCCGGAGGAAACCCCGTGAAAGACAAGATCGACACGTCCGTCCCCCACTCGGCACGGATCTGGAACTACTGGATGGGCGGCAAGGACAACTACCCCGTCGACCAGCAAGCGGGCGACGCCTATATCGAGACCGCCCCCCAGGTCGTGACCATGGCCCGCGAATCCCGCAAGTACCTGATCCGTGCGGTCACTCACCTCACCGGCGAACTCGGCGTCCGCCAGTTCCTCGACATCGGCACCGGCCTGCCGACGTACGACAACACTCACGAGGTCGCCCAGAAGATCGCCCCGGACGCCAAGATCGTCTACGTCGACAACGACCCGATCGTCTTGGCCCATGCCAACGCCCTGCTCTACAGCAAGCCCCCGGGTGTCACCGCCTACATCGACGCCGACCTGCACGACCCGGAGGAGATCCTGCGCCGCGCCGCAGTCACCCTGGACTTCAACCAGCCCGTCGCCCTGATGCTCATGGGCATCCTCGGCCACATCGAGGACTACGACGAGGCGAAGTCGATCGTCCGGCGGCTCCAGGCCGCCCTGCCGTCGGACAGCTACTTCGTGCACTACGACGGTATCGACACCGACGCCGACCTCAAGGACGCGCAACAGGGTTACGACGACACCGGCGCCGTCCCGTACGTCCTGCGCAGTCCCGAGCAGCTCGCCGCCTACTACGAGGGGCTCGAACTGCTGAAGCCAGGGTTCGTCTCGTGCCCCCTGTGGCGCCCTGACCCAGGCGTCTCCCCCGAGCCGACGTACATCTACGGAGGCGTCGCCCTCAAGTCGTAGTGCGCTGTTCCTGCTGCTCGCCGCACTGGCCTCCAAGGGCGGCCCCGGCGACACCATGCAGCAGGAGGCACGACGCCCGTCGTGCAGCACGCGCCGTCCGTCGCCTCGCACGGCGAGAACTGTTGAACGCTCACTCCTCACGACACAGTCCTAGGAAGACATGTATTCGCTTCTTGCCCGCGAACGCTCCGGCCACAGCCAGCTGCCCATATCCGGGCAGCCACCCACCTCTTGGGGAGCGGCACACGGGTACGCCGCCGTGCTGTCCTTGTACGCCTTCGTAGGCGGACCTCACCTCGCGGGGTCTGTCACGGCGGGATGGCTGTATCACCGCTACCGGCGGGTGATCCCGCTCGCCCTCGCCCACGCCTCCTACAACACGCTCAACAGCTTGTTCGGCGTGCCGCTCCTACCGGTGCTCGCCCTCACACTCGCGGCAGCCGTCTGGGCCTGGCGCGAGACGCGGACTGGTGACGAGGCACACGCATGAGCAGCGACATCGCACCGGACCGTCGGCGAACGACCCGGGAACTGAGCGTCAGAGAAGCCGTGCTGAACATAGCGCTTGGTCTGCACGCGGATGGCGTGTGGGACCGGACCTCGATGGAGCGGATCGCGTCCGCCGCAGGCGTGTCACGGCAAACCCTCTACAACACCTTCGGTGACCGGAAGGGCATCGCCCAGGCTCTGCTCTGGCGGGAGACCGACCGGCTGCTGGACGGAGTGGACCTGTGCTGGCGCCGAGCCCGCGGGCGGGGCGCGGAACCCAGAGACTGCCTCGTGGCCGCGATGAGCTGGATACTCGCAGCGAGTCATGATCACCCCTTGCTCCACGACGTGCTCACCGGCCATGGCCACCAGGCAGCAGACCTGAGTCTCCTCTCGCCACGGCACGCCCCGGCAGATCAGCGGGTCGACCTCGGCCGAGGACTGGCTGCGGTTGTGGGCGCCGTCGCGGAACGTTGTCGCCGCCTGGATGCCGCCGAGCCCGGCGGACACCCCGACCGGCTCCGGGGTGTCGAGGCCGTCGTCCGCATGACGGTCTCCTACCTACTCCTGTCCACGGCAACCATCCAGGCTCGTCGGGAGATCGCCCACACCGCTCGGAGCCTGCTGCCCGACAGCCGGTCTCCCGCCCGCGCACCTGGCAGCGGCACCGCGACGACGCTGGAGAGATCGAGGAGCGAGCCGTCGACACCTGGACGCCCGTCAGCCCGCCCGACGCGGACCGTTGACGCTCGCCCTCAGCTGGCCACCGCGCCGTCCTCGCACCGTCCTTCTCCACCCCAGCAGGCCCGGAGGTTCGCATGATGCCAAAGTCCAGTGACCGTATCCGTCTCCTGAACTGGAACTTTGAGCGCAATGGCGGCCCCGGTCCGGAGCCCGGGGTGCTTCCCGAACTGTGTCGCGAGGCGTACGAATTCCTGGCCCAGCTGGAAGCGGACTGGATCGGCATGCCGGAGCTCCCGCACGTCCAGACCGGGCCCGACGCTTCTCCGGAAGAGGTGGCCGCCGCCAGACATCGGCTTGGTGCCTCCGAAGACATCCTGGTGGGCATGCGCGGCTTCCTCGGGGGGATGGGCGAGGGCAACAACCCGACCGGGCTCTTCGTACGCGAAAGCAGCTTCACCATCGGGCCCCAGCGCCACCACCGCACCGGGTTCCACACGCCACCCACCCACGTCCCCCTGTACCTGGACGAAGTGCCCGATGTCCCGATCCACACGGCCTGCTTCCACAACGCGTACTGCTCGCCGCCCGACCGGCGGCGTGAAGCGTTCAAGCTGACGCGTCTGGTGGACAAGGTCAAGGCCCACAGCACCGCCCCGTGGGCGGCATGCTGGCTGCTCGGCGATGCCAACGAGATGCCCAGCCCTCACGGCGAGCTGGTCCCGGCCATCGACTGGTCCTCCCTCGAGATCACGGATGATGTCCATCGGCTGCACCGTGCCGAGCAGCTGCCGGACGGCTCCTGGCGCAGTTACACGGACTTCGACGACATCATGCTGGGGGCCGGCATGCACGATGCCGCCCGCTGGGCGGCCCACCACGGACAGCTTCACGCCATGGCTGCCACGGCGGGCCGTGCTCGCCCGGAGCAGGGCGGCCCCGTCCGTCTCGACCGCGGGCTCTTGGACCGCTTCAGCATCCAAGGCGTGGTGTACGTCTGCGTCGTCGACATGTCCGGGCTCAGCGATCACGACCTCGTCGTGATCGACCTGTCGCGCCGCAAGCTCGTCGAAGCCCTCCTGCGGCAGACCGTCCAGCCTCTGGCGAAGTGGAGCGACCAGCCGCTGCTGCCAATGCCGGCCCTTCTGTCTCGCCAGCAGTTCGTCGAGATGGGGCCCGAGCAGCCGCTTCTGGTGCCGGCGCGCAGCTCGCCGTCAGTGCGCTCGCCCGCCGCCCGCACCACTCCCTCGGTGATCTGGCCGCCGGGTGGGCGCGCACTCAGCACAGCGCACACATCCGCCGAACCGTCCCCGAATACCAGGAGGTGGCTGTGACCGCAGCCCTCGACATCCGTTATCAGGACCTGCCCCCCGGCGCCGCCGACCTCTATCGGTTCCTGGGCGGCGGTCTGTTCGTGCTGGACTTCGACGCCGCGCTGGCCGCCGCCGTCTCGGGCCTGTCCCGGGCGGCCGCGTGTGACGCGCTTCAGGTGCTGCACTCGGCACGCATGATCGAAGCTGCCGGGGCCGCCCCGGTCCGAGGCACCGTCTACCGATTCCACGACGCCGCCCGCACACACGCCGCCGAATACTTCGCTCAGGAAGCGGCAGCCGACCAGGGTGAGGTGCTACGCCGCGCCCTGGACTACTTCCTGGACACCGCTACCAGGGCCGAACGCCGCCTTACTCCCACCCATCGCCCGCTCGGCCGGGACCACCACGAGCCCGCGGAACCGGTCGAGTTCGACGACGACGCCGAGGCCCTCGCATGGCTGGAGTCCCAGCAAGGCAACCTGCGCGCGGGAATCATCGCGGCGGCCGACGCCGGGCTCGACGCATCGGTGTGGCAGCTCACCCACGCTCTGTGGCCGCTCCTGCGCGCCCACCACGACTACACCCTGTGGGACGAGACCCACGCGCTCGCGCTCGGCGCGGCCCGCCGCTGCCAGGACACCGCCGCCGAACTGGAGATCCTCGGCACCTGGGCCGTGGGCCTGCGTGGCGCCCGCCGCTACGACGACGCCGCAGAAGTCTTCGACCAGGTGCTCCGCCTCGCCCGTAAGTCCGCCGACGGCCGCGCCGAAGCCCAGGCCCTCCACGAGATCGGCGCCACCCACCTCGCGGCCGCACGCCCCGAGGAAGCCGAACCCTTCCTCCTCCAAGCACGCGCACGCCGCTTCCTGCTCGCCCGCCTGGCCGCCGCCGACAGCGACACACGAAACGCGGTCACGTATCGACGCGCCGTGGCCGTCACCGACGTGTGCCTCGGCCAGGTTCAACTCCTCCTCGCAAGACCCTCCGAAGCGGTCGCAACGTTCTCCTCCGCCCGCGCCACCCTGCTCACCGTCAAGGACCCCATCGACGCGGCGCGAGCGCTGGCCCGGCTCGGCCGCGCCCACACACTCAACGGTGACCCCGCACAGGGCGAGCGATGCGGGCGGCGGGCCATCACCGAGTTCGACGGCTCAGGGACACCGCGCTGGCAGGCCCACAGCCGCGAACTCCTCGCCCAGACCCTCCAGGACACCGGCCGCCGCGACGAAGCCGGCGCCCTCTACCAGGAAGCCGAACGTATCTACACCCCCATCAGCCCGCCCGACGCGGACCGCGTACGGCAGCAGCTCGACGGCCTGTCCGCACACACCACCACCGGGGAAGACGGCCATGACGGCGGGTAACGACACGATCTGCCGCGGTCAGGCCCTCGCCCGTCACGGGGCGACGGCCCTCTCCCCGCCTTCCCCGGACAAAACCCACTCACTGAAAGGGATCTACATGTCACGTCCGTTCGCACTGAGGCTGCTCTCCCCTCGTGCCGTTGCCTCCCCGCCGCCCAGGACCGCGGGACAGCGGTTCGACCCGGTCCGCCAGATCACCGTCGGAGCCAACGGGGTACCCGCACCGTTCGGTGCCGGCACCTCGCCGACCATGAACGGCCCCTTGTCGCCAGGCGACGCCGAGGGCAACACACCCCTGCTCTGACCTCTGGTGCCGGTGGGGGCTCCAGCACCGGAGCCCCCACCGGCAGAACTCCCACGGAGAACATGCCCATGCCCATACACACGCCTGCCGCCGGCCCGGTCGGCATCGTCACCGAGCAGACGGACCCGACAGCCGACCGCATCATCATCGAACTGGACAAGCGCGACATCCCCGTTGTCCGCTTCGATCTCGCGGACTTCCCCACCGGTCTTGGCCTGGATGCCGTTGTCAAGGCAGGCACGGTGACCGGATCTCTCACAGCGCCAGGCGGCCGTCGGCTGCGCCTGGACACCATCCGATCAATCCTCTGGTGGCATCCAGGGCGCCCCGAGATCAGAGCATGCCTGCCCGAACCGGAGCACGGGTGGGCGCAGAAGGAGGCCACAGCCGGTCTCGTCGGCGTCCTGGCCGCTCTGGACTGCCTCCACATCAACGCTCCGGACCGAGGCCAACCGGCTCAGAACAAGGTCATGGCCTTACGCGCGGCGGCCGACTGCGGACTCAGTGAGCGGTGTGCATCGTGAAGTTGCTGGTCACGGGTCTGGTGTGTGCGGACATCGGGATGCTCGGGCTGGTCGCGGGCGGATGGCTTCGGCGTAGATCATCGGTCACCGGGAGATTTCGCGGTTTGTGAGGACCAGCAGGGCCCTGACCAGGGCGGTCGCCCACTTCGGGTCGGTGCGGACCTTGCCGAGCACGCGCCAGTTCTTGAGGTGGGCGAGCCCGTGCTCGACCGGGGCCCGGACGGCCGCCAGCGCCTCGTTGGACAGCTTCTGCGCCCGCGTCAGGGGCCGGTTCCGGGCGGTCTTGTAGCCCGTGATCACCGCAGGGTCGGCGTCGGGATCGCTGTCGTCGAGTCCGACGAATCCCAGGTCGGCGATGGCGCCGAGGCCGGCCGCCCGTAGTTTGGCGGTGAGCTGGTCATGCCGGCAGGCGGTGATCTCCGAGGTCCGTCCGGGCCGGGTGGCCGAGACCCAGAGGAGTCGGCCCTTGTCGTCGGTGAGTGCGATCACAAGCAGGCCATGGCATTTGTGTTTGCCTGAGTAGTTCTTCCGGTTCTTCCTTCCGGTGCGCCTGCGGGTGCGGATCAGCGTGCCGTCCAGCAGTACGACTCCGCCGCCCGTTCGGGCGATCTTCTTCAGAGCCCGGTCAAGGCGCGGGGCGCGAGCGGCCAGCGGGGTACCGACGTAATTCGCTGACCTGGGGCGCCACATGATCGTCCGCGAGTTCGTTCCGGACTTTACCTGGCTTACATCGTGTCAAGACTGGATGAACCGGACATCGCCCACGGTCGTCGTGAGCTGCGTATACCCGGCGTTCATGCTGGTCAACGAATTACGTCGGCACCCCCCAGCAGGCCGACGGCTTCTTGAACCCACCGGGTCACCGTGGTGCGGTGTATCCCGTTGCCGCCGGCCAGGTCGCCCGGCCGCTGGTCACACTGTCGGCCGCAGCGTTGTCGGGTTCAGACTGTGCCGCCCGCGATACCGCTACGAAGTGTCCGAACGTACTCCTTCCGGAATGCCCGCAAGCACCATGGAAATAAAGGCGGATGTACTGTAATGTGCACGTCACTCAAGGTGCTCGAGCAAGTCCGGGCGATCTACGGTAGTGCCTGCCCGAGTGCGGGAATGCGCTGCCCGCCAGGCACGGAGCTGCTCACACCACAGGCCATGCCTGACGCAAATCCGCCGGTGGCTATGCCTCTTCACACTTCGCCGAGGCGGACGAAAGGTGAGCAATGCGTTCGACAACCCCGCTATCAGGGCTGGCTGTGTCAAGATTTTCTGGATCTCCTTCCGCGGTGTTCCGCGTCGCGCTGATCCTCTTCCTGGCGGTTGGTTTCTTAGCGGTCGTGCCACAGACTCCGGCTCACGCGGTGGTGGGCAACCACCGCATGCTCACCTGGAACATGCAGGGCGCGACCGGCAGTAACGAAAGCAAATGGCAACACTCGATCAGGAGACTGGTCACGGGCGGTAAGTACGGCGCTGATCCGCATGACGTACTGGCCCTCCAGGAGGCCGGAGCCGTACCAAGCACGGCCATGCACGCGGATAGCTACGTGCAGGAGTTCAACGGGGAGAGGTACGTCGTCGAGGAGTACCTGTGGAACCTGGGGGCCGAAAGCGGTCGTTACGCCTACATCTATCACATGCTGACGGACCCGAACGGGAATCGCGTGAACATGGCGATGGTGACCACCACGCAGGCCCGCGATGTCTGGGTAATCCCGCCGCAGACCATGAACACCAACGACAGCCGGGGCAGACCGTCGTTCGGGGTGAGGCTCGACGACAACACCGTGGCCTTCACCGTGCACGCATCCTCGAACGGCCCCAACGTCAGTAACGACGCGGACCACATCGTTTCCCACATAGCCAACCGATTTGCGGACTACCAGTGGGCGATCCTGGGAGACTTCAACCGGGATCCGGCCCAGCTGTCCCTCCCTCCGGATGTCCATAGATACACGTTGGGGGCGGCTACTCACCGGGACGGCAGGGAAATCGACTTCATGGTCGCCAACGAGGTCGTGGCGGGCTGGGCAGGTCACCGGGCAGGCGGCGGGATCGTGTCCGACCACATCCCCATCGAGTTCCGGATGGGCGGAGCGGCCAGCGGACTGGACTTGAGCAACAACCGCATCGGAATACTTCCGGACAACGGCACCGCTTTTGTGAAGGAAGGCACGCTCCGCTCTTCCGACTGGGTCACACAATTCCAAGACGCGAAGCAGGTGGTTCTCAGCGGTGACCGTGTCGGGGTGGTCACGAACGATGGCACCGCCTACGTGAAGGAAGGCGGCCTCGGCGGTGCCGGCGACTGGGTCAAGCAAGTCGGCAATGTCCGGAATCTGGTTCTCGACGGTGACCGCATCGGGGTACTCACGAACGACAGCAAGGCTTATGTGAAGGAAGGCTCAGCCAACTCTGCTGGCTGGGGAAGGCAATACACCGGCGCGAAGCAGGTGGTTCTCAGCGGTGACCGTGTCGGGGTGGTCACGAACGATGGCACCGCCTATATGATGGAAGGCGGGCTCAACGCCGACTGGGAATGGCAATATGACGATGTCCGGGAACTGGAGCTCGACGGTGACCGCATCGGGGTACTCACGAACGACAGCACTGCTTATATGAGGCAAGACTGGCCCTACCCTACTGACTGGGAATGGCAATCTGACGATGTCCGGGAACTGGAGCTCGACGGTGACCGCATCGGGGTACTCACGAACAGCAGCTATGCTTATGTGAGGGAAGGCGAACCCGACTCTGCTTACTGGAAATATCAATATAGCCCTGTCCAGGAATTGGAGCTCGACGGTAACCGCATCGGGGTACTCACGAACGATGGCATCGTTTATGTGAAGGAAGCCAGCGAGCTCGGCAGTTCCGGCGGCTGGGTCCAACAAAGCGGCGACGTGAAGCAGTTGGTTCTCGACGGCAATCGCATCGGGGTGGTTACGAACGATGGCACCGCCTATGTGAAGGAAGGCGGGCTCGGTGCCCGCTGGACAAAGCAATACACCGGCGTGAAGCAGTTGGCTCTCGACGGCAACCGCATCGGGGTGCTCACGAACGATGGCACCGCTTATGTGAAAGCAGGCGGACTCGGCGCCCGCTGGGTCGAACAACACGACAACGTCCGGGAACTGGTGCTTTCCGGTAACCGCATCGGGGTAGTCACGAACGATCGCACCGCTTTCGTGAAGGAAGGCGGGCTCTCCTCTACTGACTGGAGAAGGCAATTCACCGGCGTGGAGCAGTTGGTTCTCGACGGAAATCGCATCGGTGTGGTCACGAACAATACCACCGATGGGATGGTCACGAACTATCGCACTGCTTATGTGAAGGCAGGTGGACTCTCCGCCGCCTGGTTCGAACAACACAGCAGCGTCCGGGAACTGGTGCTTTCCGGTAACCGCATCGGGGTAGTTACGAACGATCGCACCGCTTTCGTGAAGGAAGGCGCGATCGACTCTTATATCTGGAGATATGAATATACCCCCGTAGAGCAGTTGGTGCTCTCCGGCAAGCGCATCGGGGTGGTCTCTCAGGGCGTGCCTCAGGTGGGAGAAGACCTTGGCACCGCCTTGGTCAGACAATACGACAGTGTCCAGGAACTGGCGCTTTCCGGCAATCGCATCGGCATCCTTACGAATGGTATCGCCTATGTGAAGGCAGGCGGACTTTCCGCCGAATGGACAAGGCAGTACCACAGTTGGTCGTCCTGACGGTGGATGCTGATGGCGAGGTTGCGCAGGGATGCCATCGCGCGGGGCAGCCGGCCGGTGCGGACCTTGGAGTCGTCCTTGCGGAAGGTGCGGTCGCGGACGTGGTGGAGGAGATTCTCGATGCGTCAAGCAGGATGCGCCTCTGTGTCGTTGCCAGTTGTCTCGGCGAAGCGCGAATGAAGGGACTCTGTCGGGAATCTTGAGGACGGCAGTTAACGATCGCGACGTTGCGTCAGGCTCGTTGGAACGTCCCGCCCTCGTTCCCCAGGAGCCCGATGTGTCCCTCCAACCTCACTCCGGAGCCGAGATCCCGCCGCTGACCGCCCGGGTTGCCCGCGCGGCCAACCCCAAGGGCACCACCGCGATGTGGATCCGCGACCGCCTCGATGGCCTCTGGCGTGACAAGGACTTCACCGCCTGGTACCCGCGTGACGGCCGCCCTGGGCTCTCACCCGCCCAGCTCGCCACCGTCTGCGTGCTGCAGTACGCGATGAACCTCTCCGACCGCCAGGCCGCCGAGGCGGTGCGCTGCCGAATCGACTTCAAGTACGCCCTCGGACTGGACCTGGACGATCCCGGCTTCCACCACAGCGTCCTGTCCGACTTCCGCGACCGGCTCGCCGAAGGCGACCGCGCCGACCGGCTACTGGGCCTCGCACTCACCCGCATCCGACGGGCCGGCCTGCTCAAGGGGCGCGTCACGCAGCGCACCGACTCCACCCACGTCCTGTCCGCCGCACGGGAGTTGACCCGCCTGGAGCTGGCGTGCGAGGCGGTCCGCGCCGTGCTGGAAGAGGTGGCCCGCGACGCGCCAGAGGTGCTGGATGAGCTGGTCACCGCCGAATGGGCCCAACGCTACGGCCGGCCGGTTCGCCTGTGCTCCCAGCCCAGCCACCCCGTCGCCCGCCTGGAGCAGGTGGGCAACGACGCCCGCGAACTGCTGCAACGCCTTGACGCCCGGTTCCCCGGCGGCGCTCCGGCGCAGGCGAAGGTGCTCCGAACGATCCTGGTGCAGCACTTCCTGGTGGATGCCAAGGGGGCGGTTCAGGCCGCGCACGAAGCGCGACGGCCGGCCGCCCTCCCGGATTCAGATCGAGTCGCCGTATGAGACCGAGGCGCGCTGGACGCGCCGCGGCGACACCCGCTGGACCGGCTACCTCGTGCACGTGACCGAGACCTGCGACGACAAGCGGATCAACGTCATCACCGACGTGGCCACCGCCGTCTCCAGCGCGGACAGCCAGGCGCTGCCCGGCATCCACGCCCGCCTCAGGCGGCTGCGCCTGCTGCCGGACCGGCACCTGGTCGACGGCGGCTACACCTCCGTTGCCGGCATGGACGCCGCCGCCCGCCTGCACCGCGTCACTCTGATCGGGCCGCTTCCGCCCAGCACCACCCCGCAGCACCGGGCCAACGACGGATTCGGCCGGGAGAACTTCATCATCGACTTCGACCAGCGCGAGGTAACCTGCCCCAACGGGCAGGTCAGCGGCAACTGGCAGGACCTGCCGGTGGCCGAGCCGACCAAGGTCACAGTCCGGTTCGACGCCCGCCAGTGCGGCCGCTGCCCCGAGCGGGCCAAGTGCACTCCAGGCCCGTTTCGCAGCCTGTACTTTCCCACCCGCCGCCTGCACGAACTCCAAACCAGGAACCGCGCCGACCAGCAGGATGCGGACTGGCGCCGACTCTACGGGCGACGCTCGGGGGCCGAGGGCACCATCGAGGAGTTCGCGGACGGCCACCGCGGACGCCGGTGCCGCTATCGCGGCCTGGCCAAGACGCACGTCCAGCACGTCCTGACCGCACTCGCGATCAACGTCGAGCGGCTGAGCCTTCAAGAACCCGCCGACGGCTCGTACCGGCCCCGCCCTCCCACAGCATTCCAGCAGTACCTCGACGCACGCGACTTACCCCGGCCGCTGTGGTGGCGCCAAGGGAAGTGACGCCCGTCCTCAAGATTCCCGACAGAGTCGCTCAGTGTTCCGCCTTTCTGGGTCGGCAACAGCGTGAGTGGGGCGCAATCGTTCGCCTCCTCCGCGGCCGTCGTGTGCAAGAGCTTGGTGACGCCGTTCATCGAGTACGCCGACGGCACCGTGGCGAACCTCTACACCACCCCCGTGACCTATCCCCAACTGGACGAGTCGATCGCGTTGACGGCCCATGTACTGCAACACGCCATCGACAAGCGGGGCGAGGTACGCCTCACGGTGATCGGCCAGCAAATGTTTGGTGCCCTGATCACCGCGCACAGCGAGGCATCCCGCCACGACTTCCGCGCCGACTACGCCGCTCTCTCCTACACGCCCATCGATGTCCCTCCGCACATCAGGGACGGAGTGCTCCGGCTCAAGGCACGCCTCGGGCTCATGTACGTCGCGTGCGGCATCCTCATCGATCACCAGGACCGCTGGCTGCTGGTCGACATCAATCAAGCCGGCCAGTACGGATGGATCGAAGACAAGTTGCCGCAGTTCCAGATTTCCGCGGCAATCGCCGAGCTGCTGGCCAATCCCCGCCCCTCCAGACGCGCCCGACCCAAGTGACGCCCAGACAGGTCTTCGGGATACGCCCCCGCAGGCAGCCTGAGCACCCTCCCGTACGTGCGAGTACGCCGTTTCCCACCAGCACCCCATCCGCCGACAGGATCATCAGTGACCCCCCAGTTCACCATCCTCGACGATACCCGCCGCCACCCCGAACTCGCCGCGAGGCTCTTCGACATCCTGCACGCGGCCGCCCCGATGGCGGAGGAAATCACCGGTCTCTCCCTCCCGCCGCGCGTCCGCTTCCGTCTCCTTGCTCCGAAGAAATGGCGACGCGCGCAGATGCGGGCCAGGCAGCGCATCCTGACCCGGGACATCGCCGACCTGGAGTTGACACCCGACCAGTTCGACCCCGTCCGCGTCGCACTCAAGGCAACCGGCGTCAGCGACAGGCTGATCCTGCCTCTGATGCTCGCGACGAGCATGGAGGCCGACGACGGGCAGTACGAGACCATCATGAATCTCCTGGCCCTGCGTCACGCCGGGATTCTCACTCACGAACCGTCCCTCCACCAGGTGAGCGCCCACGAACTAATCCACCACGCCCAGTTCGCGGCAACCGGTGGCACCGTGTGGCGAACCCTCTTCCCCCAGCTGCGGGGCATCGACTCCGGCAGCGTCACCACCTGGCGCGAAGGGCACGCCGACTGGGCAGACCGTCAGATCACCACCCGCTTGTTCGGCGCACCGGTCCAGCACCGCACCGACGCCCCGAAATCATGGCGCTACCTGCTCCACAACCGCCTCCCCGGCATCCGCCGCCTCGGACCCAGCCCTGAGACGTACGAGCAGGGCTCCCGCTTCTTCTCCCACGTCATCGCCGAAAGCGGAATCGACCTGACCAACCGTGCCTGGAAGGACACAGAACTCCTGCCCACCACAGACGAGTTCGCCAACCCGGATGCCTGGATCTGCCGGGTCACAGGGGTGAATTCGGCGGGAACAGCCTCATGAACTGCGGTAAGTCGCCCGCAGTTCCAGATTTTCGCGACGTCGGACCGCAAAGGCACCGTTCTGAGGCTGTAGCGCAAACGCCCGTGCCGAGCCGCCTCCGCGCTGCGCCTCGGCCGACACACGCAGCACACACAGCCGAACCTCGCACGATCACCAACAAGGAACAGCCGTGCACGAACCGCGCTACCGCCCTTGGGGCACCGTGACCCCCGAGTACTGGGCCACCGGTGACGGCATCCCCGACTACCAGGAGGTGGCTATGCCCCCAGCCCTTGATGCCCGTTACCAGAACCTACCCCCCGCCGCCGCCTACGTGTACCGGCGCCTCGGCGGCCAGCGCCAGCCGCTGCTGCCGCTCATTCAGATGAGGTAACAACACCCCGAATCTCAGGGCAAGTTGGTCACGAACCTCGCTCGGTATGCGCATACCACACCAACGACAGGAAGACCGTGAAGCAACGTGTTGATTCTTTACGGGCCCTAAACCGTTTCGGATCAATAGGCCCGAAAGGCGGCTCAGGCAGGACAGTGCTGATCGTATAACTTCACCTGGCCGTCGATCTGTTGGGGAGCAATCGACTCCTGAAGCGTTGCTACGCGATCAGGGCCAGCGATTCGGAGCGCGCACGTGCAAGCAGGGTGGCGGGATGCCCGCCCGTGGCGTCACCGGACCAGAGCAGCAACGACAGTCGTGGGAGACTCCGCACGTGAGTTCTACGTCGCCTCGAAAGACGGTTCAGCTGTGCTCTGAGCCGAATTGCTCGCAGCCGGCCGCGTACCGGACCCGTTCACGCCAATCCTGGTGCGACGACCACATCACGGCGATGCTGCGTGCTGGCGGTCTGGAACTCCTGGAGCCGTTCACCAAGCCGACTGCGTGGCGTCTGACGCGCTGCCTGGCGTGTGGGGTCGAGGCGCATTACCGGTTCGAGTACACCCTCGAGAAGAACGCGCTCGGGGAAGCGACGTGCCGGGCCTGCTACTGGCGACAGTGGGCGGAGGAGGACCGGCGCCTCAAGGGGGCGTACGCGAACTTGATACCGGTGCCGACAGCGGAGGCGCGCGAGCACGCCGAGAAGAACGGCTACGACTACCTCGGGCCGCTCACGGAACCATCACTGTCTGAGGACCCGCACCACGTGCGATGCCGGTACTGCGAACGACTGAGTGCCGAGCGACTGGGCGACATCGGGTTCGGGTGCAGGTGCCAGACCAACCCCAGGCGCGACCGGCAGACCTCCACCACAGCCGCGGCGAGGCACAGTGACGGTGTAGGCGTACTCGATCCACACCGACTCGCCGGGGTAGAGCGGGAAGCGGCCCTGGTCGTTGTCGAACAACAGCCATACCTCCTTGAAGGCGTCCCGGTCGTGCTTGGCCTGCCAGCGCATCGCCTCGCCCCGGCAGGTCGCGGTGAGCTGCCCCTCTCCGGACAGCTCCAGGACACCGGCGTCCTTGAACTGCTCACCGGCCGACTCACCGCAGCGCTGAGATCAGCCCTCTGGCGTTGCCTGCTTGGGACCGTTGCTGGTGTGGCGCTTGTCGCGGGCGTAGATGACGGTCGTCTTTCCGCCGCCGGGAGTGCGGCGGTCCATTTCGAACAGAGTGGTGGCGGCCAGGAGGTCACTGAGCTTGGTGTAACCGTAGGTGCGGGAGTCGAAGTCGGAGCGCTGCTTGGTGATGATGTGGCCGACGTTCGCGAGGTGGGCCCAGCCGTCGTCGTCGGAGGCTGCTTCAACCGCGTGGCGAAGCAGGTTGACCAGCGTCGTGTCGCCCTTCAGCTTGACCGCTGTGGCCCGCGCGGCCGGCTTTGCCTCAGCCGGGGCGGTGGCGCTCTTGAGGTTCTCGATATAGATGAACTTGTCGCACGCCGCGACGAACGGCTTGGGTGTCTTGCGTTCGCCGAATCCGTACACCGTCAGGCCGGACTCGCGGAGGCGGGCCGCGAGGCGGGTGAAGTCGCTGTCGCTGGAGACGATACAGAACCCGTCAAAGCGCTCGGCGTACAGCAGGTCCATGGCGTCGATGACCATTGCGGAGTCGGTGGCGTTCTTGCCGGTGGTGTAGGCGAACTGCTGGATCGGCTGGATTGACTGGGCGAGCAGTTGGTCCTTCCAGCCCTTCAGCCGCGTGCCGGTCCAGTCGCCGTAGGCACGCTTGACGTGGGCGGTCCCATACTTGGCGACCTCCGCCAGCAGCTCTTCCAGGGCCGCGGGCTTGGCGTTGTCGGCGTCGATCAGTACCGCCAGTTTCGCAGTGTTCTCCACGGCACTCGACCGTAGCGCAGACGACTTCGCAGTCGAGGGGGAGTCACCGAGTCCAAGCCCAGCCGAGCCGACCGCCCTGCGGAGTAGGGAAGGGACTAACGGGGGCGGTCTGGGAAGACTACGGAGGGGCGGAAGCCCGCACCGCGGCTGCTCCAGGGCCTTCACGAAGAGAATGCCGGACGGGCGCTGAAGTGGTCCGTCACAGGGAAGGACAGCACTGCACGGGCAAGCTGCGGCTGAGGGACTCACCCCGGCCGCTCAATCGACGTTCTTGTCCTGGGGGTAACGGTGGCCGGATCCACGGGCCCGGACTCGGCACTCAAGAGAGCCCGACTCGCGCGGAATCTGACGCTGGAGCAGGCCGCAGCCCAGCTGAACCGAATGACTGGCGGGTCAACCGATGCAAGCGCGCTCAGCGCCTGGGAGTCGGGGCGAAAGCGGACAGGGATCGGGAATCGGCGTGCCTTGAGCCAGTTCTACCGGGAGCGGCCTGAAGTGCTCTTCGCGCACCAGGACGGCCGGGACTCAGCGAGCGTCTTGGAGGCCATGGGCACCGACGTGGTGGTGCGGGTCCTGACCCGCTACACCGATCTCATCGAGGCGATGGTCGAGGTCGTCTCCGAGGCACGTGAGTTCCTTGTGGTCACGGGATCACGCAGCCGTGAGAAGGCGTACTTGGCGTCGATCGAGACGACGGTGGCGCAGCAGCCCGATCTGGTCCACTACCGCGTGCTCTACGGGCCGCCCCGGCATCTGGCGTTGTCCGAGCACTTGGTGCGGCTGCTGGAGCTGCGGGATCCGGGTGAGCGCCGCAACGGGGTTAAGACCCTCCACTTGGGGATTGTCGAGCCGCTCGCCGCGATGGAACGTCACTTCGTCGCCTCGGAGTCGGCGGCGGTGGTGCCCCTGCCAAGTTTTCACGGCGCCGAGGGTTTTGACTGCGGAGTTCTCATGGGCCGGGAGGCCGCGCTGGGACTGGTGCAGCATGGGCGGGAGGCGTGCGCGTCGGCACGGCCGGTGGAGACCGTGGAGGCCGTGCGCGCGCTGCCGGTTCGGCATGGCGGAACGTCAGGGCAGGGAGAAGCGTGAGGAAAGACTTGGTGGCACTCGCCACCCAGCGGTCGGCATCGGTGATCGAGCTGGCACAGGAGCTGATCCGGCGGCCCAGCCGCGGGGGGATCGACGACTACACACTGGTGCTGACAGTTCTGGAGGACTGGCTGTCCGGCCGGGCTCTGCCGCACCGGCGTCTGCACGACGACGCGGGCCAGCTCGTGGGCCTGCTCGTCGAGATCGCCGGCGGCAGACCAGGCCCGTGGTGGACTCTCGACGCGTGCATGGACACGGCCTCCTTCGGGGACGAGAGCGCCTGGTCGTTCCCACCCACGTCCGGCGACGTCCGAGACGGATGGCTCTTGGGGCGGGGCAGTGCCGATTCCAAGCTCGCGGCCTCCGCCTTCTGCCACATCGCCGCTGACGTGCACGCCCGCGCCGGCACGCTGAGCGGGGGCCTGGCCGTCCTCCTCGATGTCGACGAGCACACCGGAGGGTTCGGTGGGGCCCGCGCCTACCTGGCCGACCCGGACGCGGTCCGCCCGGCCGGCGTGATGATCGGCTACCCGGGGATGGACGAAGTCGTCGTCGGAGGCCGCGGCCTGTGGCGGGCCACGATCACGGTGTACGCGCCCTCGGGACACTCCGGCTCCAGCCGCAGCGTCATCAACGCCGTATCCCGCGCTGCCCGCCTGGTCCAGCTCCTCGACACCGCCGACCTGCCTGGCCCGCCCCAGCCAGGTGCCGACTTCTTGTTGCCGCCGAAGCTCTCGGTCACCGCCATCCACGGCGGGCAGGGCTTCTCCGTGTCGGCGGACCGCTGCGACCTGAACGTCGATGTCCGCACGACCCCGGCCTTCGACGCGAGCGACGCCGAGACTCTGGTCCGCAAGGCCGCCGCCGAACTCGACGCCGAGATTCCCGGCCCCGCACCGACCCGGATCGAAACGATCGCGTGCTGGCCGCCGTTCCAACTGGCGCAGGATGAACAGCCCGCAGCCGCGCTGATCAGCGCCGCCAGGTCACTGGGGATCTCGGTACGGGCGAAGACCGCAGGGCCCAGCAACATCGGCAACCTACTGGCGGGCGAGGACGGAATCCCGGCGACCGCCGGATTCGGGGTGCCGTACGAGGGACTGCACGGCATCGACGAACGCGCCCACCTCGCCGAGCTCCCACAGGTGTACGCGGTCTACCACCAAGCCGTCCTCGACCTGCTGGGCACCTTCTGACCTGCCCACATCCCAACTACGAACCAAGTTTCTCCCACCTGGGAAACCAACAAGTCTCCAACTCCCGCTCTGTCGCGGCGGGTTGCCGAGCGCTGTCATGGAGGAGCCGAAGAGGCCGTACGGGCGCGACACAGCCCCGTACGGCCGGCCGGCTCAAGACCTGACCCCACGCCTCGTGGAGAAAGCGCCAGGTCATCGGCACCACCGCAATGAGCAATACCCCTACCAGTAGGAGGACTTGCCATGAACACCAGCACGATGGGATCGCGGGCGAAGACCACGCCGCAGGCCGACTCGGTCAACCTCGACCTGAACGTCAGGATCGTCACCGCCGGGCCCGTGGCGGCGGCGCTGCTGAGCAGCACCGACGACGGCTGCGACACCGACAAGAACGGCGACTGCTGACCTGATCACCGGGGGTGTCTGCGGCGGGAGTTCGCGCCGCAGACACCCCTCAGCAATGCGTCCCATCACGAAGGACCGGCCATTCGGGAGGCGCGAGGGTGAAGACAGGCGAGCGAATGCCCTACTACCGGCAGACCGGGACGGCGATGCTGCGGGCGAGCGCGCACACCGACGAGGCGGGCTCGACGCCCTGGCCCGAGCTGGACGAGGACGGCGACGGAGGGCGGTGGAGCGGATGGCTCGCCCAGACATGGGCGAAGCGGCCGGTGGCCGAGGCCGTCACGATCGCCAGCCCCGTGCTGGCCGCACAGATCGACGCCCTGCTTGCCGCCGAGCGGCCATCCGGCGCCGGGCAAGTGCGGCGCATGGCACTGACGCTGGCCCGGTACCTGGTGCGGATACGCGGCCGTGCCACCCCGTTCGGTGCCTTCGCCGGCGTGACCAGCGCACGCTTCGGCCCGCGTGTCCTGGTGCAGTGGACCGAGGACCACCAGGTGCGCACCCGGGCCGACGCGGGCTGGTTGGCCCATGTGATCGAGCGTCTCGAAGCGTGCACGGAGCTACGCCGCCGGCTGCCGGTCGTGATGAACGACCTGGCCGTCATACGCGGTGAGCGCCTGGTGGTGACCTGGGCGCCGCACGCCAGCGTCAACGGCTCACAAGCCGAGGTATCGGTGCGGCTCATCCCCGTCGTACGGACAGTCATGACTCTGGCGCCGTCACCTCTCCGGGGCGGCGACCTGGTCGACAAGATCGCCGCCGAGCACCCTGGCGCCCCCATCCCCGGGCTGGAGGCGGTGGTGGGTGAGCTGATGGCCAGGGGTGTTCTGATCAGCAGCCTGCGGCCCCCCTCGACCGCCACCGACGCTCTCGCCCACCTTCTGGGCCAGCTGCGCGAGGCGGGCGCGACCGATCTGCTGGAGACGCAAGCGCTGGTCAGTGAACTGGAGGCGATCCACGGGCAGTTGCAGGCAGCCGACCATGCGGCCTCCTGGGCCGAGGGTCAGGGCAGGCGCGAGACCGCCGAGCGGATGCGCGCGCTCTCCAGCGCCACTGAACACCCTTTGACGGTTGATCTGCGACTCGGCTGCACCCTGGTGCTGCCCGAGTCGGTGGCGTGCGAAGCCGCCACCGCAGCCGAGGCACTCATCCGGCTGAGCCCGGCCCCCACGACGAAGCAGACGTGGCGCGAGTACCACGGCCGGTTCCTCAGCCGCTACGGTCCCGGAACGCTGGTCCCGGTCGAGCAACTTGTCGACCCCACGACCGGACTCGGTTTCCCCCGCCACTTCACCCAGCCGCACCCCGGCGCCCGAGACCTGTCGCCCAGGGACGAGGCCCTGCTCGACCTGGCCCAGCAGGCCGCGCTGGACGGTGCCCTCGAGGTCACCCTCGATAGGAAGCGGCTCGGCACACTGGCTGGGGACGTGGGGCAACGGCCGGTGTCACCGGTGGACCTGTGGGTCGATGTCCGCGCCGCTACGACGGCCGCGCTCGATGCCGGCGACTTCACCCTGGGCGTGTGCGGGTTCGGCCGGCTGGCCGCCAACACCGGCCGGTTCCTCGACCTGCTTCCGGAGCACGACCGGCGGCGGGTGACCGACCTGTACGCCGAGCTGCTCACCGGCGTAGACGGGGCGCTCGCCGCCCAGTTGTCGTTCCCTCCCCAGCAGGTACGGCAGGAGAACGTCCAGCGCGTCCCGCCCGTGCTGCCGGACGTGATCACCCTGGCCGAGCACCGAGAGCCGGTCGCCGGTCGCATCCCGGTGCGGGACCTCGCGGTCACCGCCGACCAGACGCGGCTGTACGTGGTGTCGCTGTCCCGGCGACGGGTGGTGGAGCCGACGCTCCCCCATACCGGGGCCCGGCATACGATGCCGCCCCTGGCGCGTCTGCTGTTCGAGATCCCCCGCTCCACCCACCCCGCGGTCGCGTCCTTCGACTGGGGCGCCGCATCCCGCCTGCCTTTCCTGCCCCGCCTGCGCTACGGCCGCAGCATCCTCGCACCCGCCCAGTGGCGCCTGCATCCGTCCGACCTGCCGGACCCCAAGGCATCGTCGCGCGACTGGAACAAGGCGCTGGAAGCGGTGCGCGCACAGCGTCGCCTGCCCACCAGCGTCGCGGTGGGCTCCGGCGACCGGCAGCTGCGGCTGAACCTGGACGAGCCCATGGACCTGACCCTGTTACGTACGCACCTGGACGCGGCCGACGCCCCGCTCACCCTGGCGGGGGCGCCCACCGCGACCGATCACGGATGGTTCGGCGGCCGGGCCCACGAGATCGTCATCCCGCTCACCGCGACCGCGCCGCCCGCCCAACCACCCGCGTTCCTGCGAGGCCCGGCACCACGGCCACTGGCACACAGCGGGCATCGGAAGGGGGTCGTGTACGCCAAGCTGTACGGACATCCGGAGGTCTTCGACACGCTGTTGACCGAGCATGTGCCGTTGCTGCTGGACCGCTGGGGCACGCCGCCGCCGTGGTGGTTCGTCCGCTACCGTCACCCCGCACCGCACCTGCGGCTGCGCGTGCACGATCCGGATTATGCACGGGCCGCCGGCCGGGTGGTGGCCTGGGCAGAGGATCTCCGAGAGCTCGGCCTCGTCGGCGAGATCAGCTTCGACACCTATCAACCGGAGATCGGACGGTACGGGACCGGAGCGGCGATGACGGCGGCCGAGGCATTGTTCGCTGCCGACTCCGCGGCCGTCCTCACCCAGCTCGCTGCGCTGTCCGCCTCCGGTGGCCCGCATCCGCAGGCCCTGACCGCCGCGAGCCTCGTCGATCTGGCCGGTGCGGTGACGGGCAGCCGACCGGCCGGGATGCGCTGGCTCACCGACCACCCGGAGCTCACGGGAGAGGCGCCCATGCGGGACCGCGAGGTGCGTCAGCAGACGCTGCGGATCGCCGACGGGCAGGCCCTGCACCACCTTCCCGGCGGCGACACGATCGCCGCCGCCTGGGCGGCGCGGTCCCGGGCCGCCGCCCGGTATGCCGCCTGCCTCACCCCCGCGACCACCCGCCCGACGCCGGACTCAGTTCTCACCTCACTGCTGCACATGCACCACATCCGCGCACACGGCATCGACGCGGAGACCGAAGCCATGACGCACAAGCTCGCCCGGGCCGTCGCCCTGGCCTGGACCGCGCGTCAGAGCACCGAGGGGGGAAGCGACCGATGATCGTGCTGGAAGCCGGGCAGCAGGCCGCCGCCGCAGCCATGGCCGACCACCTCACTGCCACCCTGGCCACGCCACCACGGTCGGAATACGGCGATGACTACAGTCCGAACAGCCCCCGCTGGCGTGACCAGTCGCTCTCCAAGGGCGCCGCGGGCGTCGCCATCCTGCACGGCCTGCGGGCCCGGCACGGCCTGGCCGACGAGAAGCCGGTGCATGCGTGGCTGGCCCGCGCCACCCGCGACGATCTCAGCGCCGGCCCCGGCGCCGGGCTGTGGTTCGGCGCCCCCGCCCTCGCCTTCGCCCTCCACACCGCCGCCCCCGACCGCTACACCGAAGCCATGGCCAGCCTGGATGCGGCCGTCGCCGACCTCACCGAGACCCGCCTCAAAACCGCGCTCGCCCGCCTGGACGCCGAACGGCGCCCGGCACTGTACGAGTTCGACCTCGTCCGCGGCCTCACCGGGCTGGGCGCCTACCTACTGCACCGCGACCCCAGCAGCGACCTCCTCCGCCACGTTCTGTCCTACCTGGTCCGGCTCACGAAACCGGTCCAGGCCGGTGACGCGGCCGGTCTGCGTGCGCCGGGCTGGTGGACTGCGGAAATCCCCGCCACGGAAGACGATCCCGCCTTCGCCGCCGGACAAGCCGACTTCGGAGCTGCCCACGGCATCACCGGGCCCCTGTCCCTTCTGGCCATCGCCATGCGCGACGGTGTGACCGTTGACGGGCACCGGGGGTCTATCGAGACCATCTGCCACTGGCTCGACTCCTGGCGGCAGGAGGCCCCGGCGGGCCCGTGGTGGCCCGAGCGGATCACTCTCGCCGAACTCCGCGACGGCCGGCCGCACCGAGATGGACCCGCGCGGCCCTCTTGGTGCTACGGCACCCCTGGGCTCGCCCGAGCTCAGCAACTCGCCGCCCTCGCCACGGGCGACGCCGCCCGGCGGCGCGCGGCCGAGGACGCTCTGGACCGCTGCCTGAACGACCCGGTCCAGTTCGCCCGGATCACCGATCCCGCTCTGTGTCACGGTTTCGCCGGAGTCCTTGCTACCGCTTGGCATGCCGCCGCCGACGCGGGCACCCCCGCCCTCGCCAACTGTCTTCCGGGGCTGCTGGAGGCCCTGCTCGACCACGCCTGCGAGATCCCGCCCGATGCCCTGGCCGGCCTGGTCGAGGGCAGCGCCGGGATCGCCCTGACCCTGCACACCATCGCCACCGGCACGACCGGCGGCTGGCAGACCAGCCTCCTTCTCGACTGAACGGAAGCCGTGATGACGAACGTGCCGAACACCGGCTGGCACCAGGTGAACCTGCGGTGCGAGTCCTGGCAGGCCGCCGAACAGATGGCCGCCGAACACCTCCAGCCGCTGCTGACCACAGCCGAGGACGCCGGAGACCTCGCCTCCTGGTGGTTCATCCGAAAGCGCGAGTCCTGGCGGCTCCGGCTCCAGCCCGCCCCCGGTCGCGCGGAGGCCCAGGCCGCCTTCCTCACCCGGCTCACGGCGACGCTCACCGAGTCCGGCGCGATCCGCAAGTACGCCGCCGGCGTCGTCTACGAGCCCGAGACCCGCCGCTTCGGCGGCCCGCAAGCCATCGAACTCGCCCACGGCCTCTTCCACACCGACAGCCGCCACATCCTCAACCATCTCGCCCGCCACGACGGGCGCGACCTGCGCCGTGAGCTGGGAGTACGGCTGGCCACCCGCATGATGCAGGCGGCGGGCCAGGACTTCTACGAGCAGGGCGACGTCTGGGCCGCCCTCGCCGAGCACCGCGCGACCGCGCACAGCCCGGAGCCGTCAGCGGCGACCCTCGCCGCCGTCCAGATGCTTATCACCGCCGACGGCGACACCGCCGACAGTCCGCTGGCCCAGGCGCCGGCCTGGCCTTCCGCCTTCGAAGACACCGGACGGGCTCTCGCCGGCCTGGCCCTCCACGGGCACCTCACCCGAGGCATACGGTCTGTCCTCACCGCTCACCTGGTGTTCGCCTTCAACCGGCTCGGCATCTCCGCCGAGCACCAGGCCGTGCTCGCCACCGCCGCCAGCAGGGTCGTCTTCCACCGTCAACCCGCCCCCGACGCGACCCTGCCGAACGCTCGAACCACCCCCGCTCAGACCACTACAGTCAGGCCAGTGACCATGGACACCGCGCACACGACCCTCGATCCGCAGGCGCTTCGCGACGCCCTCGTCGCCAAGATCGACAGCCTGGGAACCTTCCGCACCACGGCGGTCAAGGAAGCCTTCCGCACCGTGCCCCGGCACCTGTTCCTGCCCGGCACCGACCTCGCCACGGCGTACGCACCCAAGCAGGTAGTGACCAAGCACGCGGACGACGGCACCGCCGTCTCCTCCGCCTCCAGCCCCAACATCGTGGCCAAGATGCTCGAACAGCTCGACGTCCACCCCGGACACCGCGTCCTGGAGATCGGCGCGGCCACCGGCATCAACGCGGCTCTCCTGGCGGAACTGACCGGCCCGAGCGGCTCGGTAGTCACCATCGAACTCGACGACGACCTCGCCGAAGGCGCCCGCACTCACCTGGCCGAGGCTGGATACGACCAAGTCACGGTGATCTGCCGCGACGGCGCCCTCGGCGCCCCGGACAGCGCACCGTTCGACAGGATCATCGTCACCGCCGGCGTCTGGGACATCCCGGCCGCCTGGTGGCAGCAACTCGCCCCCGGCGGACGCCTCGTCGTCCCGATCCGCCTGCACGGCAGCGGCCTGACCCGCTCGATCGCCCTGGACCGCACCGAAGAAGACCGCATGGTCAGCACCAACGCCGTCGTGTGCGGGTTCGTACCCATGCGCGGCGCCGCCGAGATGGGCGAACGCCACGTCCGCCTCGCCGAGGACATCATCCTCAAGCTCGACGCCGACGACCTGCCCGACGAAGCCGCCCTGGCCAATGCCCTCGCCCACCCCGCCCACCAGCAGTGGACCGGCATCCAGGTCCGCCACGACGAACCCGCCGCCCACCTCGACCTCTGGCTCGCCACGATCAAGGGCGGCCTCGCCTTCGGTAAGCTGTCCGTCTCCGCCTCCGCCCGCGAACTCGGCCTGGCCGACCCCGCCCTGCGTTGGTCCGGGGCAACCCTGTACGCCGGCGGAACGATCGCCTACCTTGCCGTCCGCCCGGTCGACGACGACACCGACGAGCTGAGCATCGTGACCCACGGCCCGGACAGCAGCAAGGTCACCGGCCAGGTCAACGAGCTCCTGCACCGCTGGGGCCAAGACCGGCCCGCGCAGCCGGTCATCACCGCCTACCCCGCCGCCACCTCCGATGATCAGCTCGAACCCGGCGCCCGCGTCACCCGTCCGGACACCCGCCTGACCATCAACTGGTGAACGAGCATCAGGGGAACGAGACTTGAACAACCCGACCGTCCCGCCGTGCTCGAGCGGCGGGACGGCGTCGTCCGCACGCACCTCCTCAGCGGGGCTTGCCACCCATCGGCGTTGCAGGATCCACTCGCCCGTCGACGGCGTCCTCTGACGGATGCCGCCCCGTGGTAGGCCGTCGGGCTCAGGCGGCGCCATCGAACTCGGTGCCGGGGCGCGGGAGGCAGGCTCTCGCCTCCAGGGGTTCAGGGAATCTGATTGAGCAGGACGGTGCGCCCGTGGGGCGGGTGGTGGAATACGGCCCAGGCGAAGGACGGGTTCTTCGGCTCTGTGGTGAACGCGACCCACCCGCCGTCGCTGGTGCGGTCGGTGCGGCCCCAGAGGTCTGCGCCCTGGTTGCGGCCGGTGCGTTCGATCGCGTCGGGGTTGTCCAGGGGCAGGCGGCCGTCGTTGATGAACGGCAGGCCGGGGACAGGGTGGTCGGTGCTGATGCCGTTGGCCACTGGGCGTAAGCGGTACACGTCGGCTTCCCTCTTCCTCGGTTGTTGATCGGGATGGTGGTGCTCTTGGGTAACGCTGGCCCACCACCGAGCCGAATATGCCTCGTGGGACGCCCGCGTATCTTCCCGCCCGCGGATAGCACTGGCGAGCCGCCTCCGGCTCGCAGAGCTTGCGACTGCCTGCTGAGCGAAGCAGACAGGATGCGCGTGGGCACGGCGCTGAGCGGCATCTGACCGAAAGCGAGGCCCCAGGGCGCCACACCACGGCGTCCCGGGGCCTGGCCCCATGCTCAGCGCGGTACCTCAGCACCGCCGCCCTGCTGGACCCGCTCCAGCACTTTCTGGTGGAGCGAGGCCAGCCCGCCGGGTGGCATCGGCACCGGACTGCCGGTCAGCGTGTACCACTCGTCGGCGTCTGTGTACTGGATCGCGACGCTGGCCTGCCCGTCGGGGCCGACCGTGGAAGCCGGTGCGCGCCGAGTCGGAACAGGCACGGGAGTTGGCGGAGTTCCTCCGAGCGCAGATCTCGGCCAGCGGATTGACGCTCGCCGAACTCGGGCGGTCGATCCACCGCAGCAAGGTGCAGATCAGCTACTACGTCAGCGGTTCCATCCCCGGCCGACCGCTGCTGCTGCGCCGCCTGGGCAGCAACTCCAAGCGCAACCAGATCTACCGGGCCTTCCGCGAGGTGGGCCGCGCGGTTGCCACGGTGCAGTTGCTGCGGTTCATCTCGGACCCGTCGCTGCGTCGTCGGGTGACGGCGGCGACCAACAAGGTCGAGTCCTTCCCACAACTTCACCGACTGGCTGGCGTTCTGCAACGGCGGGGTGATCGCCGAGAACGACTCGGTGGAGCAGGAGAAGGCGGTGAAGCTGACGTCGCTGCTCGCCAACTGTGTGATCTTCCACACGCCCCTGGACCTGAAGAACATCGTGCGCGAGCTCCAGGCGGAGGGCTGGCAGATAACCGGGGAGGACCTGGCCGCCATCAGCCCCTACCTGACCGACCACATCATGCGGTTCGGCACCTACGCCACCACGGAGTTCACCGTGCGCCCGGACGCCTTCGACCCGCACCTGGACGTCGAGTTCGAGACGGAGGAGGAAGTGCCGGCCGCGGCCTGACAGCCGCACCACGACAACATCAACACCGCCGTGGTGAGGTACGTGTACTGCTGGACGTACGCTTGTTCTTTAACCTCAGGCAATGCATGAGTGCCGTGGCGTCGGGGCGATCGGACGCCGGGGACATCGCACGGGCGGTTCCTCTGGAAGGGGATATGTCAGTGGCTGCCCGGCTTGCTTACGGAGACCCTCACTTTCGGGTCTCCTCTACGATCCAGGTCATCAGGTCCTGCGGGGGGAGGCCTTCCGAGCGTCGTGTCTTGACGAACTCTCGGTACTTGCCCATCAGTTCCCGACGGCGGTCGGTCCATTCGAAGCTGCGCAGACAGCCGTGGCAATACTCCAGAGTCATTCCGTACCACTGCTCATCGACGCCACATGCAGCGCATCGAGGTCTGCCCAAACCCAGGGTGGGCACGAGACGGGTCACCGGTTGTTCAGGGATCTGTCGCCCGGCGAACTGATTGATCCCTTTGCCGAGATCCTTCAGGGCCCGTCGCGCACCGACCAGCATCAAGGTGCCCCACATGGGCCCGGCGTCTATGACGAGCGTGGACGGGAGGAGCAGCTTGGGGCGGACAGTCGATTGCTTGACGATCGGGTGCGGGAGCGACGTGTACTGTTCGGACTGCACCAGCAGGATCCGGAATCGTGTGAGCGCTGCCACACCACCTGGAAGGCGGTGCCCCAACCCAGCCCCGACCGGCTGAAACATCTGGTCGAAGCCGAGCAGGAGTACTAGTTCTTCGTCGTCGCGTATGCGGCTGTGCGCGCGGCGCACGTCCCACCGCATCTCAGGATTCCCCATCCTTCGCTCCTCCCTTTTACGTTCGCACGGGAGCGTATACGGATCGCCAGGCGTGCCGGGGCGTACCGATCACCTTGCCCGGTCCGGGTGACGGCCAGTGAGCTGCCCGTTGGCTGCGAGTGTTGTGCGACATCCCGCACTGGTGGGCTCGCCTATTCAACTGTCGTCAGTTCGTCGTGGTGTCCAGCCTGATGGTGACCGTAGGTGGTCGCCGGCGGCGTATCGGCTCCAGGTGGCGCCGGTCTGTGAGGCGAGCCTGGCGGCGGTGTCCTGGTGGTAGCCGAGGGCGTCGGCGACGACGGGTGCGGGCATCTCCAGGACGTGTTGGCGGATGGCTGCCGCCCGGGTGGCGGTGGTCGGTATGCCGAGGTCGTTGATCGAGGCGGCGAGGACGTAGGGGTGCATCGGTTGTGCGGCCCGGCGGCCGGGGAAGAGCCAGCGGGAGCCGCAGTTCGTGGCGGTGTTCATGTTGTCGCGGCTGTCGATCCACTCCAGCAGCAGGTCCGCGAAGGGCCCGGGGACCGGAGAGGGCGGGTCGCCGAGCTGGAGGAGTACCTGGTCGCCCCGGATGACGTCGTCGATGGTGAGTCGCACGACTCGGGTGAGCGGCTGGGCGTAGAGCAGGACGATGACCGCGGCCACTCGGGTTCGCAGCGGCAGGTCGTGGCCGGTGAGGAGGCGTCCGAGCAGATTCAGACGCTGGGCTTGGGAGATCGGCGTGGCCTGGCTGATCTTTGCTGTGGGCAGCGTGAAGCGTCGGGTGAGCTTGGTGGTCGCGCACCACAGCAGGAAGGGCCGGACGGTGTTCCGGTCGTGATTGGTGTGCTCGACGTGCCAGAGGTCGATGTCGCTCTGACGGCAGGTACTCAGGTCCAGATCATGGTCGGTGAGCCACTGGAGGAAGGACGTGGCCTGCTTGGCCTGGTCGCCGACGTACTTGCGGCTGGAGGCGGTGAGCGGGCCGGCCTCCGCGCGCCTGCGGAACTTCGGCAGGACCTCCCAGGTGGTGAAGCGTCGGACGATCTGGGCCTGTTCGGGGTCGGTGATCGTGGCGAGGTGACCGACAAGCCACTGCTCGAACAGGCAGATCTGCTTGTCGATGACGGGGAGCACACCGCAGCCCATGAGGAGTTCACGCAGGTGGGAGGCGGCTTGCCCGTGGTCCAGGGTGTGGAATGCCTCGTGGGTGAGCTCTATGTCCCCGCGGCCGAGGCGTCGCAGAAGGTCTTCGGGAGAGTCGGGCTGTCCCTTGCGGGTGTAGCCAAGTCAGCCCGGACAGAGGGTTGTTCATGGCAAGCAGGGAGTCGGCCAGCGGGGTGAGCTCGGGGTGGACGCGGCCGGCGCCCGCGACACCGGCGATGTCCTGGAGGAACTCGACGGCGTGGCCTCCGACATCGAGGAGGAGGTGCCCGCGCCCGAGCAGCCGCACGCCATTGACGTGCCCGGCCTGCTCGCCGAGCACCTCAAGGCCACCGACGTGGCCGAGATCCGCGACGCGTGGCCGGACGATCCGCCGCGGGCAGGGTTACTCGGTGCGCGTCACCGCTCCGCTCGCACTCCACCAGAGCGCGCTGAAGCAGTGCGCCGCCGTCGCCGGCGACGGCTCCACCCCGGCCGGACGCAAGGCGTACCGCACATACGCCGACCGGATCGCCGTGGTCCCGCGGACATCCTGAAGCACGCGGTCAGGCGCGGTTAACACGCCGCGCTGCGCTGTCCGTTAGTCCGCCATCGCATGCCTCCCACTGCGCCGAATCTGCAAAACTGCTGGTCACAGGCCCTAATGACCCCGGTACCCCGCCGCCGGAATTCGGCACAAGGCCCTCGATCGTGCGTCTGGCGTGCTAACGGACAAAGATCCTTCTCGCCGATAGCAGCTGTACCAGAAGAGCCGTCACCCGTCTTTCTCATGGTCAGGAGCCCAGGCACTTCTCAGCAGTTCGCGCGCGGGAGGAGGCAGTACACCGGGAAGCTCCAGCACGTCCCACTGGCAGCCGGGGACCAGTTCCTTGAGTGTGCTCAGTCCCTGCCGCATCTGGAGCAGGGAGAGCGCCGAGATGGCGCCCTTCGCCGGAGACCAGCGGCGGTCGCGGAGGGCTTCGAGTACCGACACCCCGGAGAGCAGGAGCCGGCCGCACGTCCACTCGTCGACCGCCGCGCCAGGCTGCCCGGCCTCCAGTTCGCCTTCGACCCGGTCGCACAGGTCCAGCGCCCAGTCCCGGACGTCCTGTGCGGCCTTCCATGCGGCCGCGAGGTCCTCCAGCGGTGCGGCATCGGCCAGGATGCGGAGACTGTCGCGGGCGTCGCCGTCGGGGACGGTGACCATGCCGCCGTCCGGGTCGAAGACCATCGCGGCGGTCTCCTCCGAGACGTCCACCTCGGTGTACTCGACGAGGGAAGCGATCGGGTTCGCCTCCATACCCGGGTTCAGCGCCCGCAGCAAGTTCCCGATCCCCTGCGGCGTGACGGCGGCACCGCCGCGCAACGTCGCGTCAACGACAGCAGTCGTGGCGCCCTGGGGGGTATGCGGTGAGGGCTCGGGATTGCGGTCCCAGCCGGCCAGTTCCGGGGGTGGCCACATACCTCCGGCGTCGTGGACGAACCGGGCGATCCGCTCGTCGATGCGCCTGGCCCGGGCCGGGACGAGCGTCACGGTGACGCCAGCCTGGTCAGCGAGGCGCCCCACCCGCTCGTCCAGGTCCTCGTCTTCTTCTGCAAGGGCTGGGCCAGCCTCATGCCTGTCGTCCGCTTCGCCGGTGAGGCGGATGCCGTCCACAGCGACGCGGAACGCGGCCCGCACGGTGGGCTCCGGAACAGGCAGCCCCTCGGCGAACAGCAGCAGCGCGAGATCCTTCGGCCGCCGCCCACGGGCGGCATGGCGGGCGAGCGCGACCACCAGGTCGAAAGCCTCGGGTGCCGGGTGGGACGCACTCCCTTTCCCCTGCCCCCGGCCTCCGTCGGGGATGTTCCCCGGAAGGAGCCGTGCACGCCGCCAGGTGTCCAGTTGCTTGGCCGTGACCGTGTAGCCGTAGCGCTTCGCGTGATCAATGAGCAGCTGGTCAGCCAGGCTCGGCGCCTTCTTCGACATGGCGCAAACGCTATCGGCCACGCCGGCTTCCCGGGACGGACTTTGGAGACCCCCCACCGTCGTCCGGTCGGGCCGGCACCGATCTGGTCCCGTAGTTGCGGCGCCCCTCTTCCGGCGCCGCGGAGTGCGCTCAAGCCTCCGCCCGTCCACGCGCACCCGCCCCGGAGAAGGAACGAAGAGCAGATGACCACCAACCCGACCCCACCCGATCCGCAGCGAGACAACGGCTACCAGGAGCTGCGCATGTACGTGCTCCTGCTCGTCCTGGCCGTGGGACTACTGGTTGTCGGCGCCGCGGCCTACCTTGTGCGCGTCCATCCGTCGCTGCTCGGGCCCGTGAGTGTTGGCGCCGCCGTCCTGGGCGCGCTGGCGGCCGTCGTCGAAGCCGCGGCCCGAACCGCACGACGACAGTGACAGCATTTGTCCTCTGCGGTCACCTTCGCCGGGGGCAATTGCTGTTCCGCTGGTGACCCCAAACCAGCCCCTGACCTGGGGATCATCCCCTTAGCGTTACACCCCGGGAAGCACACGACAGCGATTGGCGAACAACTGATCCCCTCTGCGCGGGAAGGGCCGAAGATGATCGCCGACTGCATCATTCGCTACCGACCACGCCACTCCGCCCTGCCCGAAATAACCAACACTGGCCTACACATCCGGGAACTGTTTCCAACCCGCCCCGCGGTACGGTTCCGACGGCACCAGACATCACAGCCTTGAGGCCGCCGCCCAGCAAAGGCCGCGGCTCGAGAGGAACAACCGGCTCCGCCTGTCCGTACTATCTCTACCTTGCGGCAGTCACGGCGTCCGCACCACCGACACCGGCCAAGAAGGGTGCTGCCCCGATTCGGAGCCGTCCGCCGTTCTTGTACCGCGGCCGTACACCAAGGAAGGTCAAAACCATGCCCGAGAGCACGACTGGCACCACCGAACTGACATCGCAGTACGTCGCTCAGGTGACTGCCGACCTCGAACGCAACCTGAAGGAACAGGAACGCATCGGTGCGGAAATCACCGCCCTGCAGGAACAGTTGGCCGCCCTGGAGCAGGACCATACCGTGCTGGTGAACATGCAGCAGGCGCTCGGCATCACGGCAGCAGCAGCTGCGCCGGCAGTCACGCCCGAGAGCGCCACCGTGCCCTCTCCCCGGCAGAAAGCCAACGCCCAGCCGAGCGGTAAGCAGAGGGCGAAGAAGACCACGGCCGCGCAGGCAAACCCGACGGCCACGAAACCGGCTGACAAGAAGCGCGCGGCCAAGACCGCAACCTCCGCGAAGGCGACTCAGCCTACCCTGGCGGAACTCATCCGCCGCCACCTCGCCGAGCAGAGCGAACCGCGATCCGCCGCAGAAATCTCCACCGCGCTCGGCCAGGCCCATCCCGAACGCGACATCAAGACCAAGGTCGTGCGCGTCACCCTTGAAGGACTCGTGGCCAAGAGCCAGGCACAGCGCACCAAGCAGGGCACCTCGGTCTACTACACCGCCCCCGACGCACCCGAGGCGGCACCTGCACCCCAGGCCGAGGCTCAGATGGAAGACACTGACCCTTCCCCGTCAACTGCATGAACCGGGCTACCACAGCGGCTACGAGCAGGCACTCGTCGCCCTGGGCGACCTCCTCGGCGCCCGCTCGTTCGAGCCCCAGGGCAAGGGGCGAACCGACGCCGCCTGGATGTGGCCTTCCTTGTGGCTCACGATCGAGGCCGAGAGCGAGCAGAAGGCCGAGGGCGGCGTCAGCCTGAAGTACATCTGGCAGGCGAACATCCAGTTCGACCTCCTCGCCGCCGACGAGGGCCTCGACGAGTCGGCACCCGGCAGCATCACCGTCATCGCCTCCCCACGCAGCATGGTCGACGACGACGGAGTGAAAGTCGCCCGCGACCACCTCCACCTCAGCTCCCCCACCACGCTGCTCGCCCTCGCCCAGCGCACGGTCCGTGCGTGGACCGAGATCCGCGGCGCCGCCCCGGCCGGCGTCGACGGCGACGGCCTGCGCACTGTGGTCCAGGAGACGTTGGCCGCCCCCACTGCGACGCCAGGGCAGCGCCGATGAGGCCGTCCGGCTGCTGACGGAGACGATCGCGCAGCTCAACAGTTCGGCCTCCGGCAGGCTGAAGCCTTCGATCACGGCTGCCGTCGGGTCTCTGGCGCTCACGTCCTACTCGGCCGCGCTCACCGGCCGCGAAACGGACGCCCTCGTGCTCGTCGACGAGGCGGCCGATGTGGCCGGCCGACTGATCGAAAGGCTCACCTGGCGCTACGCGAGTGCGAGCGCCGTGCTGGGCATCGCGGTGCTCGACCGGCTGATCAGCGGCCGGCCGCCGCTGGAGGACGGGGCGGTGGAGCGGCTGGCCGGCCAGGAGCCCACCGTCGCCGAACTGCGCGCGGCCTTGTCCATCCCCGCGCACCTACTGCGGCCCGGCCGCGACGGAGAGTTCCGGCAGCGGGCCGAAGAGCACAGGCGGATGCCTGCCGGCTGGGCCCGGCCACGCCGACGGGCGTCGATCCGCTCTGGCTGGAGCTGCTCACTTCGATGCTCAGTCTCAGTGAGTCCCTCCCGTACGAGATCGCCCACCACATCGGACTCGGCCGGAGCTGACCCTCGACCGAGCCGGGACACTGGGCCAGCCACCCGCGCGATCGGGCGGGTCAGCATTCGGCGGGGGCCGGCGCGTTGACCCGGCATGGGGAGGCCGGGGCTGGTGGTTAGGGTGGCGGAGTGACTGTGGCTTTTGAGATAGCAGCCTGCCCCAAGTGCCACGACATCGCCGACGCGTGGTGGACACACGGAGTCGCCGACGACCGCACCGGTCTCAGGGCGGACGAACTGGCCCTCTACGAGCACCTCAATGACCACCACCCGACAGTCGTGCTCGCCGGCCGGGACGAGTGCCGCGACTGTCACTCGGCGGTGGCGATGGCCCGATTCTTCATGGCCGACACGGCCATGTGCCTCAAGGACGGCACCCTGGTCGATCCGGCCCGGCTGCACTTCATCCACCACCTGCTGGAGCAGACCGCCGACCTGGACCAGGCACAGCTGACCAGCGCCCACACCTTCACCGCGTACCTCTACCATCACGCCACCGGCGACGTACCAGCCGGTCATCTCTGCTCCCCCGACCGCGGCCACCGCTATGACGTCACGGTCGAGCTCACCGCCCCGGTGCGCCTGATGAACGACGACCAGACCGCCGCGCTGAAGACCGTGGTCGCCGAGCTGGCGCGCGATCTGCAGTACCGCGAGGTGGAGCGGCTCGGCGACGGCGGCCTGGCCAACCTGGACGATTTTGCCCAGTGGGTCCACACCGCCGTCGCGGCCCGGCTGGCCGACGGCCTGAGCAACCGCCTCCAGGTCCGGGTGCAGGCACCCGACGTCGATGACGGGCCAGTGGTTTTCCCTCCGCCACAGTAAGTCCCGGCCGCTGTACGGGCGCCGGCGGCCCGACGGCTAGTGGGCGGGGGGTGCGCTCGACGTACCAGAAGTAGGTGTCCTCGCCGAATAATCCGGCGGGCCGTCGGTGACAAAGTCGGCGCAGCCAGGGGCCGGTCGGAGCGCGAGGACACGCGCTGCGTGAGCTCACAGTGCGGGTCCGTGCAGTCTCGCATTGGCCGCGGCCGTGGTGAACTCCTCGGGGTCGAATGCCTGGTAGGGGTCGTAGCCGAGCAGGCGCTGGATCTTGGCGTTGCGGTGCGGTCCGGTGTCGGCGAGCAGGAGCTTGAGGTGGGTGTAGCCGGGTTGCGGACGCGCTGGTCGTCGGGCTCCGTGATGCCGGGATGCCAGCGGCGGTGTGCGCGGACGTCGGTGAGGATCTCGCGCGCCCTGATTGTCGGCTGGGTTGAGGTAGAGCAGGGTCACCAGGACCCGCTCGGCGGAGTTGAAGCGGCCCAACCGCCACAGCGTTGCCGATCCGACGGCGTTCGGCCCGGTCCAGTCGGTTGACCTCGATGACCCGGAACCCGCGTGAGCAGGCGGCACGGCCCCGATGGATGTGTATACGAGGCCGGAGGCGGTGAGGTGGGCGGCGGTGGAGAAGCCGTGTTCGTGGACGTAGTGGAGGACGGCGGGGCTGGTGGGGCGGGGGCGGCGCAGAGGCCGCGTAGAGGCAGGGCGGATGGTCGCTCATCTCGTACGGGATGCGGGCACTGAGCGGGAAGCCGTCGGGTCCGCACCGCGAGAGGTCGTCGGGGGTGGTGGTGAGGGATCCAGCACTGTGGAGCGGTGCCGGCCGGGCGGTCGAGCGCCAGCCGACCGGGGTGCGCTGGTGGGCACTGGCGGTATGGGGGATGACATCGCGGGGGTCGACACGGAACCGGCTGTGCCGCATACGCCCGAAGAGCTGTTCGCCTCCAACACGCCGTACTACGCCCGCTACTGGCCCCGTCAGGCGCCCGAGTTCTACGCTCCCGCCAGGTGTTCAGCGGCCCGAGTGTCCGCTGATGACAGCGGTGGGGCCGTCCGGCTCCGGGGGAGACAGGGCGTCGTTCAGACAAGGATGCCGCTGCTATCAAGCCGCCGAACCCGAACTCGCGATGTTCCAAGCAGACCCGGATGCACAGCTGACAATGTACGCCGCATCGACATCGGGCAGGCCACCTCGCTCGCCGAGGGCACGTACAACGTGGACAGACGCCACCGGCTCACTGTTGTACGTCCGAAACCGGGTCCTTATCCTCGGGGCCGCTTCCACCTGATCCAAGTCCATGGGCCCCGCAACGCGGCGTGAGCAGGTAGACGATGCCTATGAGCGGGCGGTCGATTCCTACCGCTCAACGTCATGATCCGTTCAGGCTAGAGCAATGCTCAAGACCTGTGGATCGGCCTCGGGAGGGGTGCCTCGCGGAACGCGGAGGGCGTACCTTCCCGAGTGATCGATTGATGGTCACCGAGTAGACCCGCG
>NZ_JBSFUU010000085.1:0-42851 GCF_053591955.1 Streptomyces sp. NPDC002845
AAACGCCCGGTTACATTCCGAACCCGGAAGCTAAGCCTTACAGCGCCGATGGTACTGCAGGGGGGACCCTGTGGGAGAGTAGGACACCGCCGAACTACCTTTAGAGCTCTGGCTCTTGGGCAGCTTGCCCAAGAGCCAGAGCTTTTTTGCGTTGAGGTAAGGTCAGGGGGCATCATTGGCTCATTTCCCACAGGAGGCCCCCGGGTGGAGGTCCAGGAGACCCGCGTCCAGACGGATCGGGTCCTCACCATCCCGAACATCCTCAGCATGGCGCGACTGGTAGGTGTGCCCGTCTTCCTGTGGCTGATCCTCTGGCCGGAGTTCGGAGGGCCCAAGGCCGATGGCTGGGCGCTTCTGGTGCTGGCCCTGAGCGGTATCAGTGACTATCTGGACGGCAAGCTTGCCCGGCGTTGGAACCAGGTCAGCAGTCTTGGCCGGCTCCTCGATCCTGCGGCGGACCGGCTGTACATTGTGTCGACTTTGGTCGGCCTCACCTGGCGCGAGATTCTGCCCCTCTGGTTGACCGTTGTACTGATGGCGCGAGAACTGGTTCTCCTGGTGATGGTGGGCGTCCTCAGACGTCATGGCTATCCGCCGCCCCAGGTGAACTTCCTTGGGAAGGCGGCTACCTTCAACTTGATGTATGCCTTCCCGTTGCTGCTGCTCAGTGACGGTAGTGGATGGATCTCGTCACTCGCTGCTATTTTCGGATGGGCGTTCGCCGGATGGGGTACAACGCTGTACTGGTGGGCAGGAGTCCTCTACGTGGTACAAGTCCGCCGCCTGGTTCGTGCGGACGCCATGGCCGATTGAGCTCGCCCGGATTGGGCGGCCGTAGTGGCTCGATGGCCCGCGTCGGTAATGTGCGGGACAATCTGGACGGGTGAAGTCGGCTAGACCGTCGTCTCTTCAAGGAGGACGCTTCCGACATGAAGGCCGTCGTGATGGCCGGAGGTGAAGGCACACGCCTTCGCCCCATGACCTCGAGCATGCCCAAGCCGCTCCTGCCTGTGGCCAACCGCCCCATCATGGAGCATGTGCTGCGGCTGCTCAAAAGGCATGGGCTCAACGAGACCGTTGTAACTGTCCAGTTCTTGGCCTCGCTCGTGAAGAACTACTTCGGCGACGGCGAAGAGCTCGGGATGGAGCTCACCTATGCCAATGAGGAGAAGCCACTCGGTACCGCCGGGAGCGTCAAGAACGCCGAGGAAGCGCTGAAGGACGACGCGTTCCTCGTCATCTCCGGCGATGCCCTGACCGACTTCGACCTCACCGAACTCATCAATTTCCACAAGGAAAAGGGTGCCCTGGTCACCGTCTGTCTGACGCGTGTCCCGAACCCTCTGGAATTCGGCATCACCATTGTGGACGAAGAAGGCCGGGTCGAGCGTTTCCTGGAGAAGCCGACCTGGGGGCAGGTCTTCTCGGACACGGTGAACACGGGCATCTACGTCATGGAGCCCGAGGTCTTCGACTACGTCGAGGCCGATGTTCCCGTCGACTGGTCCGGCGATGTCTTCCCGCAGTTGATGAAGGAGGGCAAGCCGGTCTATGGCTATGTCGCCGAGGGGTACTGGGAGGACGTCGGCACCCACGAGAGCTATGTGAAGGCGCAGGCCGACGTCCTGGAGGGCAAGGTCGACGTCGAGATCGACGGGTTCGAGCTCTCCCCCGGAGTCTGGATCGCCGAGGGTGCCGAGGTGCATCCTGATGCCGTATTGCGCGGACCGCTGTACGTCGGGGACTACGCCAAGGTCGAGGCCGGCGTCGAAATCCGTGAACACACCGTCGTGGGCTCGAATGTCGTCGTGAAGAGCGGGGCCTTTCTGCACAAGGCCGTGGTCCACGACAACGTGTACATCGGGCAGCACAGCAATCTGCGCGGCTGCGTCGTCGGGAAGAACACCGACATCATGCGGGCCGCTCGGATCGAGGACGGTGCCGTCATCGGTGACGAGTGTCTTGTCGGGGAGGAATCGATCGTTCAGGGGAACGTTCGCGTCTATCCGTTCAAGACGATCGAGGCCGGTGCCTTCGTCAACACCTCGGTGATCTGGGAGTCACGAGGGCAGGCGCATCTCTTCGGCGCCCGCGGGGTCTCCGGGATCCTGAATGTGGAGATCACCCCAGAGCTGGCCGTACGAATTGCGGGGGCGTACGCGACGACGCTCAAGAAGGGGTCCACGGTCACCACCGCCCGTGATCACTCCCGAGGTGCCCGTGCGCTGAAGCGTGCGGTCATTTCGGCGCTTCAGGCCAGCGCCATCGACGTACGAGATCTGGAGAACGTACCGCTGCCCGTCGCGCGGCAGCAGACCGCGCGAGGGAGTGCCGGCGGGATCATGATCCGGACCACGCCCGGGGTGCCGGATTCCGTCGACATCATGTTCTTCGACGGACGCGGTGCGGATCTCTCGCAGGGGAGCCAGCGGAAGCTGGACCGGGTGTTCGCGCGGCAGGAGTACCGCCGGGCGTTCCCGGGGGAGATCGGGGACCTGCACTTCCCGGCCAGCGTCTTCGACTCGTACACCGGGTCGCTGCTGCGGAATGTCGACACGGCGGGGATCACGGAGTCAGGGCTCAAGGTTGTCGTGGATGCGTCCAACGGCAGTGCCGGACTCGTTCTGCCCAGCCTGCTCGGCAAGCTCGGGGTCGACTCGCTGACCATCAACCCCGGCCTCGACGAGTCCCGTCCCACGGAGACCGCGGACATGCGCCGGTCGGGGCTGGTGCGGCTCGGGGAGATCGTGGCGTCCTCGCGGGCGGCGTTCGGGGTGCGATTCGACCCGGTCGGTGAGCGGCTGTCGCTCGTCGACGAGAAGGGGCGCATCGTCGAGGACGACCGGGCGCTGCTCGTCATGCTCGACCTGGTGGCCGCCGAGCGGCGCAGTGGGCGGGTCGCGTTGCCCGTGACCACCACCAGGATCGCCGAGCAGGTCGCGGCGTACCACGGCACGCAGGTCGAGTGGACGACCACCTCGCCCGACGACCTGACCAGGGTGGGGCGCGACGACACGACCATCTTCGGGGGTGACGGCAAGGGCGGGTTCATCGTCCCGGAGTTCAGCAGCGTCTTCGACGGTACGGCGGCCTTCGTACGGCTGATCGGGCTGGTGGCGCGGACGCAGCTCACTCTCAGCCAGATCGATGCGCGGATTCCGCGGGCTCACGTCCTCAAGCGGGATCTGGCCACTCCCTGGGCCGTCAAGGGACTCGTGATGCGGCGAGTCGTGGAGGCGGCCGACGATCGCTTTGTCGACACAACCGACGGTGTACGGGTCGTCGAGACCGACGGGCGGTGGGTCATGGTGCTGCCGGACCCGGCCGAGGCCGTGACGCATCTGTGGGCCGAGGGGCCCGACGACGCGTCCGCGCAGGCCCTGCTCGACGAGTGGTCGGCGGTCGTGGACAGCGCCGGCCGCTGAAGGACGCAACACGCGCGCGTGCCGGACAAGTGCCCCCAACGGGGCCTGTCCGGCACGCCGGTGGGGCCATTCGGAGGTAGTGGTCGCGACGTGCGACGATGTGCGGCATGCCGCAGCAGCCCCCCGTTCGGAGCACCCCCACGCGCCCCCCGCGCCCGGACGCCTCCATGTCGCTGCTCACCAACGTCATGGACCACAGCCTCGACGAGGGATACGCCGAGGCCGCCGCCCGGAAGAAGGCACAAGGCACCGGGGGCATGCCGAAGACGGTCAGGGCGAAGCTGGGGCTCGCCGCCGGGCTGGTGCTCGCGGCCCTTGTGGTGACCGTGGGCGCGGCACAGGCACGCATAGCGGCTCCCGCCCTGGCCAAGGAGCGCGAGGAGCTCATCGACCGCATCGAGCGCGAGACGTCGGCCGCGGACGAGCTCGAGAGCGAGGTCGACGAGCTGCGCGACGATGTGAGCGCGCGCCAGCGGGAGGCGCTGAAGGACGACGGCGGTAGCGAGCAGGGCGAGCTGGTCGGCATTCTGTCCGGCGCCGTCGAAGTGCACGGCCCCGGTCTGAAGCTCGTCGTGAACGACTCGAAGGACTCCAGCCAGGGCGGTGACGGCGATCCGCGCGGGACCTCCGGGTTCTCCGACACCGGACGCGTACGTGACCGGGACATGCAGCGGGTCGTCAACGGCCTGTGGGAGTCGGGCGCCGAGGCCGTCTCGATCAACGGGCAGCGGCTGACGGCGCTGTCCGCGATCCGGGCCGCCGGCGACGCGATACTGGTCGACAACAAGCCGCTGGTACCGCCGTACACGGTGCTCGCGGTGGGGGACGGGCAGCGGCTCAGCACCAGGTTCCAGGACAGCGCCGACGGGCTCTACCTGCACGCGTTGCAGGAGAACTTCGGGATCCGGACCGCCATCTCCGCGGAGGACGACCTCCGGCTGCCCGCAGCACCGAGTGTGACCGTACGAACTGCACAACCGAGCACAGAGAAGGGCACATCGTGATCGCCGTACTGGGCCTCGTCGTGGGAGTCGTGGCCGGCCTGTTGGTCCGGCCCGAGGTACCGGCGGTGGTCGAGCCGTATCTCCCGATCGCCGTCGTGGCGGCGCTCGACGCCGTGTTCGGAGGCCTGCGCGCGATGCTCGACGGCATCTTCGACGACAAGGTCTTCGTGGTGTCGTTCCTGTCGAACGTCGTCGTGGCCGCGCTGATCGTATTCCTCGGAGACAAGCTGGGTGTCGGCGCCCAGCTGTCCACGGGTGTGGTGGTCGTCCTCGGCATTCGCATCTTCTCCAACGCCGCGGCGATCCGCCGGCACGTGTTCCGGGCGTGAGGCCGATGAAGAGCCAGGACGAGCAGAAGACCAGCGACGAGCAGAAGACCGGCCAGGCCGAGGAACCGGCGAACAGCCTGCGCAAGGAACTGCCCGAAGAGGTGCCCGTCGCGCCCGTCGAGGAGCAGGAGGAGGCCGAGGAGGCCGAGCCGGAGCCCGCCCTCACCGGACGCCAGCGGCTGGTCAAGGGGCTGTGGCCGCTGCGCGTCACGCGAGCCCAGCTCATCGTCGCCCTGCTGCTGTTCGGCCTGGGCTTCGGCCTGGCGGTGCAGGTGGCCTCCAACAGCGAGAGCAGCGCCCTGCGCGGTGCGCGGCAAGAAGATCTCGTACGCATCCTTGATGAACTGGATGACCGTACTCAGCGTCTGGAGGAGGAGAAGCAGGGTCTCGAGGACCAGCGCACGGAGCTGGAGAACAGCTCCGACCAGGCGGCGGAGGCTCGCAGGCAGACGGTCGAGAAGGAAAGGCAACTCGGCATACTGGCGGGCACGGTGGCGGCGCAGGGACCCGGCATCACGCTGACGATCAACGACACGAAGGGAACGGTCGAGGCGGACATGCTGCTCGACGCGATCCAGGAGCTGCGCGCGGCCGGCGCGGAGGCGATCCAGGTGAATGGCGTACGGGTTGTCGCCGACACCTATCTGACGGACTCCGGCAGTGGCATCAGCGTCGACGGGAACAAGATCACCCAACCCTATCGTTTCAAGGTTATCGGCAAGCCGCAGGACCTCGAGCCCGCGCTGAACATCCCCGGGGGTGTGGTGCAGATGCTGGAGAAGGAGCAGGCCACCGTGACCGTGGAGCAGGCGGACAAGATCGTTGTGGACGCCTTGCGAGCGGCGAAGCGGCCTGACTACGCTCGGTCGTCCTCCCAGTGAACCGCAGGTGCATAGGGGCCGTCGGGCGAGGGCATGAGGTTGCGGGGGGTCGGCGCACCGATTGGGTGGTGCGTGGTGGAAACTGTCAGGTGGATACGGACGTTGTGAGGATGTCCGGGTCGACCGGTGAGTTCAATCAGGGTTCGTCCTGCCCCACGGGCGGGTCTGTTTCGGTCAAGGGGAATCGCCCGTGAAGTTGTTTGCGAAGTTGTTCGGCAAGAGCGCGCGAGAGGACAGCGAGAACGCTACCGCTCGCCATCGCGCGCAGCCTGGAGACGTGGAGGATCAGGGCGGCGAGCGCCCCCTGTTCCGGGACGAGGTCGCTGGTCAGGGTGGCGACATTTCCGGAGGTCAGGGCGCGCCGTCTGTTGACCCTGCCCAGTCCGGCCGCATAGGTTTCGGGCAACCGTCAACCTCAGGTGCGGGTGGAGGGTTCGCCTCCGACCCGTACGCGTCCAATGCCCCGGCGGGGCAGCCGCGGCAGGAGGATCCGTCCATGTCGGCCCTGGTGTGTACGAGGTGCGGTAACCGCAACGCGGAGAACAGCCGCTTCTGCTCCAATTGCGGTGCGCCGCTGCGAGCCGGGGCGGCCGCGGAGCGTCCCTCCGAGACGACCTCCACGATCTCGATCTCCGGCCTGGAGGCCTACGACTCCGAGGTCACCGGACAGACGGCGATCCCGTCGCTGTCGCCCGAGGCGCAGGCTGCCGTCGACGCGCTGCCGCTCGGCTCGGCGCTCCTGGTGGTACGCCGGGGCCCCAACTCGGGCAGCCGCTTCCTCCTGGACGGCGATCTGACCACGGCCGGTCGTCACCCGCAGAGCGACATCTTCCTGGACGACGTGACGGTGTCGCGCCGCCATGTGGAGTTCCGCCGCGGTCCGGACGGCTCGTTCACGGTGGCCGACGTGGGCAGTCTGAACGGCACGTACGTCAACCGGGAGCGGATCGACGAGGTCGCGCTGTCGAACGGCGACGAGGTGCAGATCGGCAAGTACCGGCTGGTCTTCTACGCGAGCCAGCGGGGCATCTGACCCTCCTCCGGACTCCGTCCGGGGGGACCCCCAGGAAGGTCCATGCTTCAAACACCGAGCGGCGGTACCGGGAACGGTGCCGCCGCCACGGACAGCGGGCTGATGAGCATCGGCACGGTGCTGAACACATTGCGCGAGGAGTTCCCCGAGGTCACGATCTCCAAGATTCGCTTCCTGGAGTCCGAGGGCCTCATCGAGCCGCAGCGCACCCCCTCGGGGTATCGCAAGTTCAGCGCCGAGGATGTCGAGCGCCTCGGCCACGTCCTGAGGATGCAGCGGGACCACTATCTGCCGCTCAAGGTGATCCGCGAGCACCTGGAGGCGATGGAGCGCGGTGAGGCGGTACGGCTTCCCACTCTGGGGCGTCAGCGGGACCCGGGGGACGGGGAGGGGCTCGACGAGCTGTTCGGCGGTTCCGAGGAGCCGACCGTGGCCCGGATCGGGCGCGCCGAGCTGCTCGCCGCCGCCGGGATCGAGGAGGAGCAGCTCGTGGAGTGGGAGTCGTACGGGCTCATCACTCCGCTGACGGACGGGGTGTACGACTCCGAGGCGGTCACCGTCGCCGCGCTCGTCGTCGAACTGGGGCGGTTCGGGATCGAACCACGGCATCTGCGAGTGATGAAGGCCGCCGCGGACCGTGAGGCAGGGCTCGTGGACCAGGTTGTGGCCCCGCTGCGCCGCCACCGCAATCCGCAGACCAGGGCGCACGCGGAGGCTCGTACGAAGGAGCTGGCGGGGCTCGCGGTGAAGCTGCACGCAGCGCTGGTGCAGACCGCGCTCGGCGTAAGGCTGCCTTGACGCCAGCGCGCGGATGCCCCAGTGGAGCCCTGGTCGACCGGGGCAATCTCTGCCCGACTACCCAAACGTCCCGCGTACGGCCTAGGGTTGCTGTGTGAACGAGCTCGATGTCGTAGGTGTCCGGGTCGAAATGCCCTCCAACCAACCGATCGTGCTCCTGCGTGAAGTGGGAGGCGACCGTTACCTCCCCATCTGGATCGGGCCGGGGGAGGCCACGGCGATCGCCTTCGCACAGCAGGGCATGGCCCCCGCCCGACCGCTGACCCACGACCTGTTCAAGGACGTGCTGGAGGCCGTCGGCCAGGAGCTCACGGAAGTGCGCATCACCGATCTGCGTGAGGGCGTCTTCTACGCGGAGCTGGTGTTCGCCAGTGGGGTCGAGGTCAGCGCCCGTCCGTCCGACGCCATAGCGCTGGCGCTGCGCACCGGGACACCGATCTACGGAAGTGAAGGGGTGCTCGACGATGCGGGCATCGCCATCCCGGACGAGCAGGAGGACGAGGTGGAGAAGTTCCGCGAGTTCCTCGACCAGATCTCGCCCGAGGACTTCGGGACGAGCAGCCAGTGAGCCCGGGGCCATGGGCGGCGGCGTTCAGAGGCTGACCGGCCCAGAGGTCTGCGTTCGGCGGGGTTTGCTGTGATCGCGCGCTGGGCACATGCCAGCGGCCAGTGTGGTGTCGTGCGGTCCGGCCTCAGCGCATTCGGCTAGCCTTTCCCCGCGGAAGGGCACGGGAAACCACTCCTTGGGTGATTATCACTCGGCGTGCCGAGTGTGGCGATCGTTGACGCACCCCTGGTGACTGCCTACCGTCGAGAGGGCAGGTCGAGGACGGAGGTCGGCGTGAGAAGCAGCGGCGACGGTACGGCTGGGGGTGCTCCCGGACGCAGTCCGGGGGAGAACGGCCCGTACCCGCTTCACGGCAGCGCGGCCGGTCACGTCCCGCAGCGGCCGACAGCAGTGCCGGGCAGCGCAGGGGCGACGTCCGAGACGTACGAGAAGATCGGTTACCGCGGTCCCACGGCGTGCGCGGCCGCGGGCATCACCTATCGGCAGCTCGACTACTGGGCCCGCACCGGGCTCGTCGAGCCGAGCGTGCGGCCTGCCTACGGGTCGGGGACGCAGCGCCTTTACAGCTTTCGGGACGTCGTCGTTCTGAAGATCGTCAAGCGGTTTCTGGACACCGGGGTGTCCCTGCAGAACATCCGGACCGCAGTCCAGCACCTCAGGGAGCGAGGCTTCCGGGATCTGGAGCGCATGACGCTGATGAGCGACGGTGCGACCGTCTACGAGTGCACGTCTCCCGATGAGGTCCACGCGCTGCTCCAGGGCGGTCAGGGCATCTTCGGTATCGCGGTGGGTGTGGTGTGGCGGGACGTGGAGAGCGCTCTCTCGCAGCTGCACGGCGAGCGGGTCGACACGGGGGAAACCCTGGTCGCCCACAATCCGGCGGATGAGCTGGCCCGGCGGCGCAACCGGGCGGTTTGAGGGCGCTGTCCTGGCCGCGTCGGCGGGGCGGGGGAACCGGGGACCGAGCTTGCGTCGGGCTGGTGGCCGGCCGTAGCGGGGCATTGTCAGTGGCGTAGGGCAGCATCGGAGATGTGAGAACCGCGCCCACGATCCTGCATCTCGACATGGATGCCTTCTTCGCCTCGGCGGAGCAGGCATCCAAGCCGAGCCTGCGCGGGAAGGCCGTCATCGTGGGCGGGCTCGGGCCACGCGGGGTGGTGGCCACGGCCTCGTACGAGGCGCGGGTGTTCGGGGTGCACTCGGCGATGCCCATGGCGCAGGCGCGACGGCTGGCGCCGAACGCCGCGTATCTCGTGCCGAGGTTCGGGTTCTACCGGGCGATCAGCGAGCAGGTCATGGGGCTCTTGCGCGGGTTGTCGCCGCTGGTGGAGCCGCTGAGCCTGGACGAGGCGTTCGTCGATCTGGAGGCCGGGGGAGCGGCCTGGGACGAGGAGTCGGCGCGGCTGGCCGGGGCGAAGCTTCGGGCGGACATACGGGCCGTGACAGGGCTGACCGGGTCCGTGGGGCTCGCCGCGTCCAAGATGCTCGCGAAGATCGCCTCCGAGCAGGCCAAACCCGACGGACTCGTGCTCATCGAGCCCGGGACCGAGCGGGCGCTGCTCGGGCCGAAGTCGGTGCGCATCCTGCCCGGCGTGGGGCCCGCGACCGGGGACCATCTGCGGCGGGCCGGGATCACCACGGTCGAGGAGATCGTCGAGGCCGGTGAGGAGGAGCTGGTACGGCTGGTGGGGAAGGCCCATGGACACGGGTTGTACGCCATGGCCCTGGCGCACGACGAGCGACCCGTGGTGGCCGAGCGGGACACGAAGTCGGTGTCGGTGGAGGACACGTACGACGTGGACATCCACGACCGCGTACGGGTCCGCATGGAGGTGCAGCGGCTCTCCGACCGGTGTGTGCGGCGGCTGCGTGGTGCGCGGCTGTCGGGGCGGACCATCGTGCTGAAGGTGCGGCGGTACGACTTCTCCACGCTGACCCGGTCCGAGACGCTGCGGGGGCCCACGGACGACCCCGCCGTGGTGCGGGAGGCCGCCGCGCGGCTGCTGGAGTCCGTGGACACGACCGGTGGCGTACGGCTGCTCGGGGTGGGCGTCAGTGGGCTCGCCGACTACACGCAGGAGGACCTGTTCGCTCAGGCGGCGGGGGAGCTGGACCTCGCGGAGGAGGAAGCGGTGGAGGCGCCCGCTCCGGAGGAGAGCGCGACGCCCGTCGAGCGGCGCTGGCCCGCGGGGCACGACGTTCGGCACACCGAGTACGGGCACGGGTGGGTGCAGGGCAGCGGGCTCGGGCGGGTCACGGTGCGGTTCGAGACGCCTGGGTCCGAGCCTGGGCGCGTGCGTACGTTCCGGGTGGACGATCCGGAGTTGGAGCCCGCGGAGCCGTTGCCCTTGTTACCTGGGGTGCCGATGGGGCCGGAGGCTGGGACCGCGGTGGAGGGCGGGTTGGAGATGAGGGCGCCGGGGTGAGGGTGCGGCCGGGGCGGGGGACTGGCGCCGGGGTGCGGTTGGGGCGTGGGTGAGCCGTGGGTGGGCCTTGGCGATGCGGGGCCGGTGGCCGCGCCGACGGCGCGTGGTTTGTGCCTTCTGCCGAGGCGGGGTGGGGTGGGGACGGGTGCGCGAGAGGGCGGGGAGAGGGGTAGTGGCTGGGCTGTGTCCTGCCGGGACGAGTACGTGGCTGATCCGTCCAGGGTGGAGCAGGGCGGGGCCGAGGTATCAGGCGGGCGGGCCGGGGCGCGTGAGCGTGTTTGGGGTGGACGACTCGTGATCGCAGCGGGCGGAGCCGTTGCCGCTGCGTGTCCGGAGGCTGGTGGGGGCCAGGGTGAGTTGGCGGGTGGCAAGGCCGGGCGGGTGCTGGTGCCGTCGGTCAGGGTTCGTCCTGGCCTGCCACTTGTCCGAAGTCCCAGTCGGGCGGTGGGGGTGGGGCCACGTCGAGGCCGTAGTGGTGGTAGAGCTGGAGCTCTTGCTCCGGGGAGAGGTGGCGGCCCACGCCGAAGTCGGGGGCGTCCTTGATGAGGGCGCGGTCGTAGGGGACGCGGAGGGCGCCGCCGACGAATTCGCTGGGCTCCAGGGGGACGAAGGCGTCGCGGCCGAAGAGGCCCGTGCGTATCGCCGCCCACTCGGGGATGCCGGTCGCGTCGTCGAGGTAGACCTCGTCGACCGTGCCGATCTTGGTGCCCTTACGGTCGAACGCCTTGCGGCCGATCAGATTGCGCGGATCGATGTCGGTCTGCATGGGCCCTCCAAGTGGTCGCACCAAGGGTTGCAGCTCATCCTTAAGCACTACGAAAAGGCACATTGAGGAAGGCGGCCACTCGAAAGCCCGTGCGTTGACCTCGCTGGTAGTCTGGCAGCGGCTGCTGACCCCGTGCGGGAGAGTCCTCCAGACACCATCGGAGGCGCCGAAGGAGCAAATCCTCCCCGGAATCTCTCAGGCCCACGTACCGCACGGACGAGGTCACTCTGGAAAGCAGGGCGGGTGTCGACGGCTTCCGCTCTCACCGACGGTGCAAGCCGGAGCGTCCTCGGGCGGTCCGGTGAAGCTCTCAGGTTGAGATGACAGAGGGGGAGGCCGTCGGGGCACCCGTGCCGTGGTGCCCCTCGAAGGTCGTGTCAGACCAGGAGGCCTCCGCAAATGACCGCCCATCGCATTCCGCTCTCCGAGCTCGAACAGGGAACCCCCTTCGAGCGGCGTCACATCGGACCCGACCACGAGGACCGGGCCAAGATGCTGGCGCAGGTCGGGTACGGCTCCCTCGACGAGCTGACGGCCGCCGCGGTCCCGGATGTGATCAAGAACGCCGAGGCCCTGAAGCTGCCGGGCGCACGCACCGAGGCCGAGGTGCTGGAAGAGCTGCGCTCCCTCGCCGATCGCAATCAGGTCCTCGACTCCATGATCGGGCTCGGGTACTACGGGACGTTCACCCCGCCCGTCATCCTGCGCAATGTCATGGAGAACCCGGCCTGGTACACCGCCTACACGCCGTATCAGCCCGAGATCTCGCAGGGGCGGCTCGAAGCCCTGCTGAACTTCCAGACCATGGTCGCCGACCTGACCGGTCTGCCCACCTCCGGTGCCTCCCTGCTCGACGAGGGCACGGCGGCCGCGGAGGCCATGGCACTGTCCCGGCGCATGGGCAAGAACAAGAAGGGTCTCTTCCTGGTCGACGCGGACGCGCTGCCGCAGACCATCGCCGTGATCGAGGCCCGCGCCGAGCCGACCGGCGTCGAGGTCGTCGTCGCCGATCTCAGTGAGGGCATCCCCGCCGAGATCGCCGGGCGCGAGATCAACGGCGTACTGATTCAGTACCCGGGAGCCTCCGGTGCCGTACGCGCCATCAAGCCCGTCATCGACCAGGCGCACGAACTCGGCGCGCTCGTCACCGTCGCCGCCGATCTGCTTGCCCTCACGCTGCTCACCTCGCCCGGTGAGCTGGGCGCCGACATCGCCGTCGGTACGACCCAGCGCTTCGGTGTGCCGATGGGCTTCGGCGGGCCGCACGCCGGGTACATGGCCGTGCACGAGAAGTTCGCGCGCAGCCTGCCCGGGCGGCTCGTGGGCGTCTCCGTCGACGCGGACGGACACAAGGCGTACCGGCTCGCCCTGCAGACGCGGGAGCAGCACATCCGCCGCGAGAAGGCGACCAGCAACATCTGTACGGCGCAGGTGCTGCTCGCCGTGATGGCCGGCACGTACGCCGTGTACCACGGGCCCGAGGGCCTGAGGATCATCGCCCGGCGCACCCACCGGTACGCCACGATCCTCGCCGCGGGGCTCACCGCGGGCGGGGTCGAGGTCGTGCACGGCGCCTTCTTCGACACGGTCACCGCGCGGGTACCGGGCAAGGCGGACGCGGTCGTCGCGGCCGCGCGGGAGCACGGGGTCAACCTGTGGCGCGTGGACGCCGACACCGTGTCGATCGCCTGCGACGAGACGACCAAGCGGGCCCAGGTGGGCGCCGTATGGACCGCGTTCGGGGTGGAGGGCGACGTCGAGGCGCTCGACGCGGCCACCGAGGAGGCGTTGCCGGACGCGCTGCTGCGCACCGACGAGTACCTCACGCACCCGGTCTTCCACCAGCACCGCTCCGAGACCGCGATGCTGCGCTACCTGCGCAGGCTCGCCGACCGGGACTACGCGCTCGACCGCGGCATGATCCCGCTGGGCTCCTGCACGATGAAGCTCAACGCGACCACGGAGATGGAGCCGGTCACCTGGCCCGAGTTCGGGCAGTTGCACCCCTTCGCGCCCGCCGAGCAGGCCGGGGGCTACCTCACGCTCATCCGGGAGCTGGAGGAACGTCTCGCCGAGGTCACCGGGTACGACAAGGTCTCGCTCCAGCCGAACGCGGGCTCCCAGGGAGAACTGGCCGGTCTGCTCGCCGTTCGCGGGTATCACCGGGCCAACGGTGACGAGCAGCGCACGGTGTGCCTGATCCCGTCCTCCGCGCACGGTACGAACGCCGCCAGTGCCGTCATGGCGGGCATGAAGGTCGTCGTCGTGAAGACCGCCGAGGACGGCGAGATCGACGTCGAGGACCTGCGGGCGAAGATCGAGCGGTACCGCGACGAACTGGCGGTGCTGATGATCACGTACCCCTCGACGCACGGTGTGTTCGAGGAGCACGTCGCCGAGATCTGTGCCCAGGTGCACGAGGCGGGCGGCCAGGTGTACGTGGACGGCGCCAACCTCAACGCGCTGGTGGGGCTTGCCAAGCCGGGCCACTTCGGCGGTGACGTCTCGCACCTGAACCTGCACAAGACGTTCTGCATCCCGCACGGCGGCGGCGGTCCGGGAGTCGGCCCTGTCGGTGTACGCGCGCACCTGGCGCCGTATCTGCCGAATCACCCGCTGCAGCCCGCGGCCGGCCCGGAGACGGGTGTGGGCCCGATCTCGGCGGCGCCGTGGGGTTCGGCGGGCATCCTGCCCATCTCGTGGGCGTACGTCCGGCTCATGGGCGGTGAGGGGCTCAAGCGGGCCGCGCAGGTGGCGGTCCTGAGCGCCAACTACATCGCCAAGCGTCTGGAGCCGCACTACCCGGTGCTGTACACCGGCCCCGGTGGGCTCGTCGCGCACGAGTGCATCATCGATCTGCGGCCGCTGACCAAGGCGACCGGGGTGACCGTGGACGACATCGCCAAGCGGCTGATCGACTACGGCTTCCACGCGCCGACGATGTCGTTCCCGGTGGCCGGGACGCTGATGATCGAGCCGACCGAGTCGGAGGACCTGGCCGAGCTGGACCGGTTCTGCGAGGCGATGATCGCGATCCGGGCGGAGGTCGAGAAGGTCGGCTCGGGCGAGTGGCCCGCGGACGACAACCCGCTGCGGAACGCCCCGCACACCGCCGCCTCGGTCGGTGGGGAGTGGAAGTACGGGTACAGCCGTGAGGAGGCCGTCTTCCCGGACGGTGTCTCGGCCGCCGACAAGTACTGGCCGCCGGTGCGCCGGATCGACCAGGCCTTCGGGGACCGGAACCTGGTCTGCTCCTGCCCGCCGCTCGACGCTTACGAGGAGTAGTCACCCCTGGACACGCGTCGGGGCCGGTGCGGAGCGTATGTCTCCGGCCGGCCCCTCGTATGTCCGGGCGGTTGCCCTGGTGTGGTCCGGGCAGTTCCCCTGTGTACGGACGGTCGCCTTGTGTCGAAGGCGGCCGCCTTGTGCGCGGTGCGCGTCTGTGCGGCTCAGGCGGCCGTCATCACCTGGCCGGTGCCCAGCGGGCGGTGAGGGTCGATGATCTGGCCGTCTGGCAGTAGCTCACCGGTGTCCTCGAAGAGCAGAACGCCGTTGCACAGCAGGCTCCATCCCTGCTCCGGGTGGTGCGCGACGAGGCGCGCGAAGTCCCGGTCGGCTGATTCTGCGGAAGGGCACGACGGCTGGTGCTGGCACATGGTGGTGGGGATCTCTCGCTCTGGCGTGATGTGTGAGATGGCTGTGGTGTCCGGCCCGTGGCGTGAAGCCTCGTTCATGGTCGCCCCCGTTGTGATAAATCGGTCCGGTCCCAGTGTTGCCCCACGGGCGTCGATCCGCAGGGATTTGGCGGCATCGCTTCTCACAGATTGAAGACGCATCACCCGTGCGGTCGGTTCATCCCAACTGCACTGTCCCTTCGGGTGGTTCGCCGTGGTCGGATAGGGCTAGTCCGGACGGGCCGGGCCTTTTCCGGCTCGTACGAGCGTAATGAGGCCCAAAAGAGCGGGCTGCTATCGGCAGCGGGAAAGAGATACCCCGCCACCGGTATTCCGGCAGCGGGGCAAGGGCGGTGCGGTGGTCCCGGATTCAGGCCGGTGAGCTCAGCAGCGGGGCCGGAGTCACCCGGTGGGTCAGTACCGGGAGCAGATCGGCGACCCGGTGTGGGCGGTGGGCCGCGATGCCGGGCGGGGCCGGGGCCAGCGGGACCAGGAGGTCGGTGGCGGCGGGATGGCCGGTGGCGCCGTCGGCCGTGCAGTCGCCGTGCAGCCAGAGCGTGAGCATGTACAGCTCGGGCACCGACAGCAGGCGTGCCTGGTACGGCTGCTTCATGGACTCCGCCTGGCGCAGGGCGAGCTCGGTGGCGGCGACGTACGGTCCTTCGAAGAAGTGCGAGAAGGCCCAGCCGTCGGGGGTCAGCCGGGTCTCGGCGGCGGCAACGGCGCGGTCGCCGCAGCGGATCAGGAAGCGCCAGCCGGCGAGCCTGGTCGCGGAGGCACCCTCGGGAGCGATCCGGTCCAGGACGTGGACGGGCAGCGGGAGTTCGGGCGTGGCGGGGCCCTGGGTGGTGCGCAGGGAGGGCGTGGGTGCCTCGCGGACGGCGGTGGGGGAACCGAGTGCCGTGAGGACGGTGCGCAGGGCGGGCGCGGGAGCCAGGGGGACATGCAACGGCATGATGGGTCGCCTCTCATTCGACAGGCAGGGTGGCGCGAGGGCGGGGGCGGACGGCGCTGTCAGCTCTCGGGGTCAGAGAGACGGGGGCTGGGGTCCGGTGCGTGAGTGGGGCATGCCGTACGTCACCTGACGGCAGGACCAGGGACCGCGAGCGCCGACTCTCTGCCTCTTCGGGAAGTTTATACGACACGTGTTCAGGCAGTGTTTCGTCTAGCAATCCTCCGAATGAAGAGCAAGACGTCATTCGGTCGCTGAATCGAGACATTCATCCCGCTTTTCCGCGGGGCCCGCGCCGGTGACCTCGGATTACTCGTGCGTAGCGGACGGCCGGTTCTGATCGGTGTTTTTCACGAGCCCGCAACATGGTGAAACCGCTTACCGCTACATGCCTCGGGAATGTGTCTGGCGGAAAGTCGCTTCCAGCGTAGCGGTAGACGGGTCCGCGTGGGGACGTTATCCGTCGCTCTGCCTGGGCATCATCCCACGTGCCCGGGACAGCAGCGGCCGGATCGTCGGCCTGCCCATCCGAGGAGGGACACTTCGATGGGAGAGAAGGTCGTGGCGGGGTCGTTCGACCTGTCCGATCGCCAGCACTACCGTGACAAGCTCCGGCAGTGCCTGACGGGGCTGGCGCGACTGCTGGACGAGAAGCGGTTCGACCGGCCCAAGAACCTGATGGGTCTGGAGATCGAGTTGAATCTCGCAGGGCCCGACGGTCTGCCGAGGATGATGAATGCGCAAGTACTCGAGCGGATTGCGAGCCGGGATTTCCAAACAGAACTCGCCATGTTCAATCTGGAAGTCAACATAGCCCCACACCGGCTGGACGGGAGGGTATTCGACCGGCTTTCCGAGGAGCTGCGCACCTCTCTGGCATATGCCCACCGAAAAGCGGGTGAGCTCGACGCGGGAATCGTGATGATCGGCATTCTGCCGACGCTCGGCCGCGACGACCTGGTATCCGCGAACCTTTCGGACGCCGAGCGCTACACCTTGCTCAACGACCAGATCGTGGCCGCCCGCGGGGAGGACTTCGCGCTCGACATCGACGGTGTGGAGCGCCTGGTGTGCACATCGAAGTCGATCGCGCCCGAAGCCGCGTGTACGTCCGTGCAGCTGCACCTTCAGGTCACCCCGAGCCGGTTCGCCGACGTGTGGAACGCAGCGCAGGCGGTGGCCGCCGCGCAGGTCGCCGTCGGGGCCAACTCGCCGTTCCTCTTCGGGCACGAGCTGTGGCGGGAGTCGCGGGTTCCGCTGTTCCTGCAGTCCATCGACACCCGGCCGCCCGAGCTCCAGGCGCAGGGAGTACGGCCGCGCACCTGGTTCGGGGAGCGGTGGATCACCTCGGCGTACGACCTCTTCGAGGAGAACCTGCGCTACTTCCCGGCCCTGCTGCCCATCTGCGACGACGAGGAACCGCTGCGCGTGCTCGATGAGGGCGGCATCCCCAAGCTCGCCGAACTCGTGCTGCACAACGGCACGGTGTACCGCTGGAACCGGCCCGTGTACGGCATCGCCGACGGTGTACCGCACCTGCGGGTCGAGAACCGCCTGCTGCCCGCGGGCCCCACCGTCACCGACGTCATCGCCAACGCGGCCTTCTACTACGGAGTCGTCCGCGCCCTCGCCGAGGAGGCGCGGCCCGTGTGGAACCGGCTGCCGTTCGAGACCGCCGCCGCCAACTTCGAGACCGCCTGCCGCCATGGCATCGAGGCCCGCCTGGAGTGGCCCCGGCGCGGCCGCTACGGCGGAACCACACAGGTGGACGCGGTGCACCTCGTACGCGACGAGCTGCTGCCGCTCGCCGAGGCCGGGCTGGAGGCGTGGGGCGTGGAGCCGGCCGACCGGGACTTCTACCTCGGTGTGATCGAGGAGCGGTGCCGGCGTCGGGTCAACGGGGCGTCCTGGCAGGTCGAAACGTTCCATCGGGCCCTGGCGAAAGGGCTGGACCGGGATGCCGCGCTGGCCGCGACCACGCGGCGGTACTGCGAGCTGATGCACGCCGGGGAGCCGGTGCACATGTGGCCGGTGGGGTTGCCCGAGCCGGTGCCGTTGGGGTGAGGGCTGCTGGGGTGAGGGGTCAGTGTCGCGTGCCTGCTGCCGTGATGGCCTTGAGGATCACGGAGTGGATCTGGGACGGGGCGGTGACCTGGTGGGCCGAGCCGCCGGTGGCCGTGGCGATCTCGTCGAGCTCGGCACGGTCGGCCTCCGGGCCCACGGCGATCGCGATCAGGGGCACCGGGCGGTCCGGGTCGGTGGTCTGCCGCAGTTCGGTGACGAGGGCGGAGAGGGAGATGCTTCCCGGGTCCTGGTTCACACCGTCGGTGAGGAGGACCAGCGCGTTGAACCTGCTCGCCGCGTACGAGGAGACAGCCGCCTCGTACGCGGCCAGCGTGGTGTCGTACAGGCCGGTCTCACCGTCCGGCACCGGCTCCAGGTCGTTGAACGCGGCCGACAGGCGGTTCCGCTGGGTGCCGTCGCCCGAGCCGGTGCCGAGCCGTTCGGTGGGCACGAGGACGCGGTGGTCGCGGTCGCCGTCGAGCTTCGTGGCGAAGTCCCACAGGCCGATCTCGTCGTCGGGGGTGAAGGTGGCGAGGGCCTGGAGCAGGGCGGCCTTGGTGACGTCCATACGGGACCGGTCGGTGCCCGGCACCGGCTGAGCCATCGACCCGGAGGAGTCGACGACGGTGGTGATACGGGCGCTCTGCACGGTGACCGTCCACATGCCGAGCGCCTCCTGGAGATCCCTCGCCGCGGCCGGTTCGGCGGGGTCCGCCCGGTACGGCTGCGGGGCGCGACCGCCGGCCTGGGTGACGAGGCCGGGGGCGGCGTGGTCACCGGTCGTGCGGAAGCCGTGCCGGGCCAGTATCTCGCGGCTGTCGCCGTCGGCCAGCAGGGTCATGAACCGCAGGGCGGCGCTGCGCTCGTCCGTGGTCAGCCCCGCCTGCTCGACCAGGGCGTACGGGTAGTCCAGCCGCGGTGATCCGTCCTTCGGGTAGAAGAGGCCGAGCCGGTCGCCGCCGTCCGCCGTGGCGTTGTACGTGTATGCCGACTGCTCGGAGAGGAACAGCGCCTGGTTGCGCTGCGGATTGCCCTGCTCGGTGCCGGAGGCGTCGCGCGGGAGGGTGGCCAGGACCTGGGCGTCGCTGTCGACGGTGCGCTGCGAGAGTGCCTTCGCCAGGGCCGCCGCCTGCGTGTCGCCGTCGTTCGCCCTGGCTGCGGCGGTGGTCAGCCGGGTAAGGGCGAGCAGCCCGGTGGCGCTGCGCGCGGGGTCGGCCGAGCCGAGCCGCAGCCGACCGTCCCCCAGGGCCGCGCCCGCCAGCTCGGTCCAGGTGTATGTCTCTCGGGGCCAGTCCAGGGTCCGCGCGGCGGACGGAATCACCGCGACGCCGACGGGGGACGAGGCCACGTTGCCGATGGGCGTCACTCGCGTGGACCGGGCTTCTCCGGTGACGTGCCGTACCCATACGTCGGAGTCCGGCACCCACACCTGGAGGTCGGACCCCTCGCCGGAGCGCAGCGCGTCCGCGACCTCGTACGACGCCCGGCCGGTCACGCGGATGTCGACGCAGCGGTCGTCGGAGACGATGTCGTCCTCGCGGACCCGGTCGGCCGCCGCCCGGAGCACGGGGGCGATGTCGGGAGACGCGGCCACATTCAGCCGTACCGCCTCGTCCTCGCAGGAGGCGCCGAAGTCGAGCAGCCCGCCGCGCGCCGCGGCCGCGACGGCGGTGAGCACGAGGACCGTCGCGACGGCCGCGGTGCGGCGGCGCACGCGTGACCGAGGGCCGGTGGCGCCCGCCCCGGAAGCGTCGGGCAAGCTGTGACGTCCCATGCGCGAGTGACCTCCCTGGTGAGTCTCGGGGCGGGAAACAGCGGTGGGGCAGAAGCAGGGGGAGGGCGGGCCGTACAGCGTCCGTACGGTGTCCGTCCCCCGACGGTCTGTCGTGCACGATCTTCATAACCTCTGTCGAGACCCTAGCGGGGCGAAGATGGGGCATGAGGCGGGATTACTCAACTGGAGGCGGGAGTGCAGGTGGAGGCTGGGGCGGTGGCCGGTTCTTTGCCGACGGAGCGGCCGACCCGACGGATGTTCCGGGACGAGACACTGCTCGTTCTGGGTCTGTCGCTCGGTGCGAGCGGGGTGGCCGCGCTGATCAGGTTTGTCGGGTCGGTGACCAGACCGGGCGGGCTGAAGGAACAGGCCGCGAACCTCAACGCCTCGGCCGCGCCGGGCCGTCCGTGGCTTGATCTCGCGTGGCAGCTCTTCGGGATCACGACGGCTCTGGTGCCCGTCCTGCTGGTCGCGCACTTTCTGCTGCGAGAGGGCCAGGGGCTGCGGACGCTCGGCTTCGACCGGACGAAACCATGGACCGATCTCGGCCGCGGGGCCGTGATCGCGGCGGTGATCGGCAGCACCGGGATCGCCTTCTATCTCGCCACCCGCGAGCTCGGCTTCAACCTCACCGTGGTGCCCGAATCGCTGCCCGGGGTGTGGTGGAAGTACCCCGTGCTGATCCTCTCCGCGATCCAGAACTCGGTCCTCGAAGAGGTGATCGTCGTCGGGTATCTGCTCCGTCGGCTCGACCAGTTGGGCTGGACACCGGGCACCGCGCTCGCGGCGAGCTCGGTGCTGCGCGGCTCGTACCACCTCTACCAGGGCATCGGCGGGTTTATCGGCAACATGGTGATGGGTGTGGTGTTCGTCTGGCTGTACCGGCGCTGGGGGCGCGTGGGACCGCTCGTGGTGGCCCACTCGTTGCTCGACATCGGGGCGTTCGTGGGGTACGCGCTGCTGGCCGGGAAGGTGGGTTGGCTGCCCACGGCGTGAAGGGCGGCGCGGGGGTGCTGGCAGGGGCGTACGGCGATGTCGTACGCCCCTGCCGTGCCGCCACGCGTGGTACGGGGAACCGGCCCGCTGTGCCGTCAGGCCAGCAGCTCGCCCTCGATGACCGTGACCGCGCGGCCGGTCAGGAGGGTGCGGTCGCCGCGGAGCTCTGTGCGGACCAGGCCGGAACGGGGTGAGGCCTGGAGGCCGGTCAGGGCGGTGCGGCCGAGGCGTTCGGACCAGAACGGGGCGAGGGCGGTGTGGGCGCTGCCCGTCACGTGGTCCTCGTCGATGCCGACGTTCGGGAAGAAGCAGCGCGAGACGAAGTCGTGGCCGCCCGCGGGGTCCTCGGCCCCGGCGGTGGCGATGATGCCGCGCTCCGAGTAGCGGCCCAGCGCCCGGAAGTCGGGAGAGAGGCCGAGAACCGTCTTCTCGTCGGCCAGCTCCACCAGCAGGTCGCCGACGTTCGGGCCGGTGTCGAAGGCCGAGAGCGCCTCGGCGCCCAGCGCCTCGGCCGCGCCGTCCGGGAGTTCGACGGGGGTGAGGGGCGCGGTGGGGAAGTCGAGCGTGAGCGAGCCGTCCTCGTGGGGCGTGGCGGCGAGGACACCGCTTCGGGTGGCGAACCGCACCGGGCCGTCGTGGGCTCCCGTGGTGTTCAGCACGTGCGCGGTGGCCAGCGTGGCGTGGCCGCACATCGCGACCTCGGCGGCGGGCGTGAACCAGCGCAGCGCCCAGTCGGCCGCGCCGCCCTCGGGGAGGCGATGCGCGAACGCCGTCTCGGGGTGGTTGACCTCCCGGGCCACCTGCCGCAGCCAGGCGTCGTCCGGGAAGGCGTCGAGGAGGAGGACTCCGGCCGGGTTGCCGGCGAAGGGCCGGTCGGTGAAGGCGTCGACGATTCGAATCCGCATGGGGCGACGCTAGACGAACGGCGAAGGCGCAGGCCAAGGCCAATTCCGGGGTGCTGGACCGGTTTCGGGCCACGCCGGGCGGGTTCGGGTTCTGGTGACGAAGACGACGAAGGTGACGCAGAGGACCGGCCGTGCGTCCGCCGGCTTCAGCGGCAGAGCTGCATGACGGTGTCGTCGAAGTCGGGGTACTCCGCGCTGGTCGGCTTGATCATGGAGTTTGGTCGGGCTTGTAGGGGGTGGTCGCTTCCCAGCGGGAGCCGCGTCTCATGGTGTGGGGCATCACCGCTCACGCCCTCGCCACCGTCGTAGTCGAACGGCATGGCCATCGCGGCGGGGAGCTGTCGATGGTCGGTGGGCGCCATCTCCGCAGGTCGGCGACTGGCGGGACGGCGATGGCGGAGCCGGTCTTGTCCTTTGACAGCCAAGTTAGTCCGGTGCGATGCCCTGGCCTGGGGTGACTAGGTTGGATGTCAAACGATCAGTCCTGGTCTGTTGCCTCCGTGAGGTGACGACAGCTCCACACGCAGCAGTTTCATCACCATGTCAGCCACTCCTGGAAGGGTGCCGACCGAAGCCGCACCACGAGTCACCAAGGTCGCCTAGTCTTCTGGGCTACCAGGCTCCAAGCGCGTAAGAGGTGCGGCCGAGGAGGGGGTTCGCGGTGCAGGCTGGCGATGAGCGAGACAAGAGGCGAGCACTGAAGAGCGCCGCGAAGTTCAAGGCGCGAGGGGACTACGCACAGGCGGCGGCACTTCTCGAAGAGCAGATCAGGCGCGCACCCGATGTCGAACTGCTCACAGCCGCCGACGAGTTGATCTTCTCCGGATTTCGCGCCGGTGAGTTTGGCGCGGTGCTGTCCCTCACTCGTACGCTGTGGTCCCTCTTACGGGCCGTCCAGGGCGACGGCCCTCCGATCGTGGAGCGTGCCACCACGGTCATGCTCTTCGCGGAGCGAGTCGGACAGGACGACCTTGCCCGGAAGATGGCGGATTACGTCCTTCAAGCGAGGCGGGGATATCTGCCCGACCGGCACCCCGACCTCGTTCTGGCGTTGAACGACGCTGCACGCCTGCACCTCGCGGTGGGCGACGTTGACGCGGCTCGACCGCTGTACGAAGAGCTGGCCGGGGGCCTGCCGGGGGAAGGCCCGCAGGACAGCGATGAGGCATCCGCGCGGGCGTCGGCCCACTATCTGTTGGGCGAGCTGTGCTTGCGCTTCGGTGAAGGAGACGCAGCTGATGAGCACTGGACCCGTTCACTGGCCTGGGCAGAACACTTCGCCGACAGCCGACCGATGCGGATCGCCGCGCATCTCGGCCTCGGGCAGCTGTTGCTGGCCTTCTCCGATACGTCCGGAGCAGCGCACCATCTTGAAAGGGCCTACGAACAAACCCGCTTGATCCTCGACTCTCCCGGAGAGTCGGCCTGGCTCACCCCGACAACCGACGCGGCGGCCGTGGCCGACATGCTCTTCAACCTTGGCATCGCTCACCGCGGCAGGCATGACCTCCTTGGCGCGGAGCGGGCGCTCCAGGAGGCGATCGACCTGTATTCAGCCCTCGCGAGGCGGGAGTCGGTGGCCGACGCGGTCGTGGCACTCGGGCATACCTATCAGGCGCACGGGGCCTTCGAGGCCGCAGAGCGACACTACGAGCACGCGCTTGCGATATTGGACGGGCTCGCTGAGCCCCTGCCGCAGACCAGACTCCGGATTCTTTCCAACCTTGGTGCTCTGCGGGAGCAGGAGGGGCGCCTCGACGAGGCTAGAAGTCTGTTTGGTCAGGCCGCCGAGTTCCTGACGGGCGAGACCCCGCCGCAGCAACGCTCGGCCCTGCTGAACAATCGTGGACGGCTGGCCTTCAAGTCCCACCGGGACCGGGAGGCAGCACGGTTCTATCAGGAGGCTTTGGACGCCTGCCGAGCGGACGAGGACGATGAGCCCGACCGGCGGCACATCCTCTTCAATCTCGCCGAGGTGCAACTGGCACTCGGCGACACCGCCTCGGCCGTATCAACGTTCCAGGAGGGCCTGAGCCTTGAGGACGCGCAGCTGTCGTCGATGCTCAGAACAGGTTCGCAGCGTGAGTGGCTTGAGGCGGTCACGGCCGCCCAGTACCGCGTCGACCAACTGCTCGACATGGTCGTGACTTTTCGCCATGGCGCCCGCGATAGCGTGGAGTTGGCAGCAGACGTGCTGTTGAACCGCGCCGGTCTTGCGACCACGACGAGCGTGTTCCAGCGCGACATCGCGTTCGGGTACGGCACGGACCCCCGGATCGGTGAACTCAGGCACAACCACACGAAACTGAGCAGGGCTATCGAGAGCAGGAGGCTGGCTGGTCCGCCCGTAGGAGGGGAACGCGGCCATGAGACAGGACTGATCGAAGACCGGTTCCGATTGGAGGCGATCGAGTCCGAACTCTCAATCCGTTTGTTCGCGAGCTCCGGCATCGAGGCGTTTGCCCTGCGGTGGCGTCAGATCGCGGAGGCTCTGCCCGCCGACACCGCCCTGGTTGCCCTGCGGCGCTACGCCTCATTCGATTACGCGAGCGACGACCGGACGGCCTCCCTTGCCGGCGATCATCGCTATGCCGCGCTCGTCCTGCACCGGCACAGGCCCCCTGCACTCGTCCCGCTCGGTACAGCCGACGAGATTGACGCCATGGTCGTTGACGTGGTCGCTGCTTTCAGCGGGCTGAAGACAGCCGATGACACTGCCGTTTCCGCCGTTCGCGAGGCAGTCATCGACCCGCTGTTGCCGCAGCTCGAGGGAGCGCGCGCGGTCTTGGTCGCCCCAGACGGTGAACTTAACCGGTTCCCGTTCGAATCCGTCCCTCTCGGTAATGGCCGTCTCGTCATGGACGACTACGAGGTGAGCTACCTCGCGAGTGCACGTGACGTCCTGCGGATCGGCGCGCCCTTGGCCCCCGCTGGTCCGCCCCTCGTCGTGGCCGATCCCGACCTGGACCTGAGATCCTCTACCGACGTGCCACCGGCGTCGGCCGCACCCGTCTTCGGCCCACTGCCCGCCGCCCGTGCCGAGGCGGAGCACATTGCAGGGCTGCTCGGCGTCGTACCTCTGCTGGGCAGCGACGCCGTGAAGGACAGGGTGACCGGGGCGTCCAGTCCTTCGGTGCTCCACGTCGCCACCCACGGCTTCTTTTTGCCGGCCACCACGCCGGACCTCCTGGATCCCCAGTCGATTCAGGTCGGCGCCGTCCTGCAGCCGTCCGACCCTGACCGGCGGATGATGACCCTGAACGGGACGCTGGCCACGCCGATCCACTTCACCGTCAAGCGTGACGGCGCGTTCCGGCGCCTGTCCGGCGACGGCCTGGACGACCCAATGCTGCGCTCTGGCCTGGCACTGGCCGGTGCCAACACATGGCTCGCCGGAGGAGAACCGCCACACGAGGCGGGAAACGGCGTGGTCACTGCGGCTGACCTGGCAGCCGCCGACCTGAGTGGGACCAGGTTGGTCGTGCTCTCGGCATGCGACACGGCGCTCGGTGAGACTCGGACCGGTGAAGGGGTCTTCGGGATGCGGCGTGCGGTCTCGCTCGCAGGCGCCCGCACTCTGGTGATGAGCCTATGGAAGGTGCCCGACAAGCAGACCCGCGAGCTGATGACCGAGTTCTATGCCCAGGTGATGGCCGGCGCGGCCGTGGCGGAAGCGCTGACTACCGCCCGAAGGGTGCAGCGCGTGAAATACCCGCACCCCATCTACTGGGCGGCGTTCGTCTGCCAGGGCGATCCCGGCCCTGTCCAACTCGACCAGTCGGAGAGGGAGAACACGTGACAAGCGTCGCCGAAATCACCGCGCTGCTGCGGCCGCTGCCGAGCCCCAACCCGTACCCCAGCGTCATGGTGGACGACAAACAGGACGCCTCCCGCGCGCTGACAGCGGCACTCCAGTACTTCGATGCGGACGACGACCGTCAAGCTGTGACGGTCCACTTGGCCGGAGAAGAGCTCGGCCTGCTCCACCGCCGTGACGCCTACAGCCTGCCGCCGCCCCTGCTGAGCACGCGGGACTACGGGGCTTCTGACCAGGCGGCCCTGCCCGGCGATGTGCGGTACGAGATGATCAACATGCGCTGTCCCGTCACGAACTGTTCCCACCGCTTCGCCTTGATCCTTTATCCGCTCCAGCTGCCGCGATGCCCGGTCCACCCCGAACAGACGCTGGTGGTCGCCGGATGAACGCCATTGCACCACCCGGCCTGGGCCAGGACCACGGACGCCGCTTCTCGATCACCGGCACCATCCCCACGCTGGCTGTGCTCTTCACCGTGCTGGCCGAGCTCGCTGCGGGCGCGCCCTCAGAGATGCCCAGCAGGAAACAGCTGGTCAGTTCTCTGCAGTCGTTGGTTCCCGGCGAGTGGGTCCTGCTCTTCCTCGGCGTGATCATCGCCGCGCTCCTGCTCCAGCCCCTCCAGCAGCAGTTGGTGCGTTGGCTTGAGGGCTACCCATTGACGCGAGGAGTCGGAGTGCTCCTGGGGCGTCCGCTCATCGCGCGATGGCGGCGTCGCTGGGAGCGGCTGAATACGTTGCAGCAGCGGGTCGATCCTCGTCCTGAGGACCTGCCTGTGATGGTCGAAGCCGCAGCACGTCTGGCCAAACTGCCGCGCGCCCCGGAACGGCTTATGCCGACCAGGCTCGGAAACATGCTCCGTGCCGCTGAGGACCGGCCCGCCGAGACCTATGGCCTCGACACGGTGGCCGCCTGGCCGGAGCTGTACGCGGTCCTTCCGGAGCGGACGGCGTCTCTCGTGGACGACGCCCGGGATCAGCTCGATATGACCTGCCGTATGACCGCGGCCTTCGCCGTGATGGGCGGCCTCTCGGCAGCGATTCTCCCGTTCAGCCGGTGGACGTTTCTGGCCGTAGCGTTCCTTCTCGCCTCCGCCCTGACGTACCGAAGCGCGATTAGCGCTGCCGAGAACTACGGCCGACTCGTCAACACGGCCGTGAATCTCCACAGATTCGACCTCCTCACCGCCTTCCACCTGCCACTGCCTGCCGGGCCGGACGAAGAACGCGCGCGGTTCCGTGCCCTCTCAAGCCGTCTCCGCCAGGGCCTGCCCGCCACAGAGCCCTACGAGCACATATCCGCATAGGAGCTGGTCCACAAGGCCGTACAGCAAGCAGGCCGGACGCAGGGGCCGAAGCGCGTTCGGGTAGGCAGAGCGTTGTCCCCGCCCCGGCCGGCCGGGACCTTCGCCCGTAACGCAGTCGTCGAGCAGTGGACGCCGTCGTCGCTCACGTACAGCGTCACGTACGACAGCTCGACGTACGCCTCGCAAGATCCACCCCAGCCGATACGGCCACTCGGCCGCCCCAGTCCCTCGTCCCGTACGACTTGGTTCACTGGCAAGAAAGCCAAAGCGACTGGGTTCGCTGTCAAACGCCTCGATTGGATGACAGCGGACAGTCCTGTCCCGAAGAAGACCGTAGGGAAGGTTGAGTAGTCTCACCGAAGGTTGAGCGCGGTGGGAGGCGGCCTTGGTGATGTTCATGGAAGCTTCGCCAACTTCGAACATGCAGCTAGAAGGCCCTGGCGTGGCGCTCGCCCGGATGCCAGGGCCTTCTACCTGCGCAGAACGGCGGTTAAAGATCGTGAGGCCTCTCGGCGGCAGCAGCCATGGAGCGCCACGGAGTCCACTTAAGTTTCCGAAGCTCGATCGCCGGTTACCGAAAGTCATATTCGGTGCGGTACGGCTCCGTCCTGCCAGCGGTAGAGGTCGCGCAGTAGGGAAATCTCGGCGCCGTGATGGATCAGCTCCCTGTTGACGTGCAGGACCCTGTTCTCCATGGGAAACCGCTCGGGACCCATCGTGGGCGGATTGTCCAGGTCAGCGTCCGAGAGCTTGCGGACCCCCGCGTTCCATCTCCCATACATCTCATCGAGCTGTTTTAGCGCCTCGTCAGCGGTCCCCGCGTAGGCGAATGTCTGGGAGTCGACGTCCTGGCCGCCGAAGTGCCATCCGACCCGATAGCCCAGGCAGGAGACGATGATGTGCGCCAGCCGCCAGGCAATCGTGGTCACCGGTGCCGGCACCGGGTCAGGGGACGCGGAGTCCATCGTCCACTTCCCCGAACCTGCCGATATCGGTGCGGCCGACGTGCCACGTGGGCGGATGCTCCAGCAGCCGCGCACCGGCTCCCAGAAGTACTCCTCGTCAGTAAGACCGTCCAGCCGTGGCCGCAGATTCTTGCGCCAGTACCAGTCCAACTGCTCCGCGAGCCGCTCGCTTCTTGTCATTGCCGCACACTACAGACCCGTCGAGCAGAGTAATCGTCGCCGTCTGCGGTCATCCTCCACTGTCACGAACCCTGCAGACAGTCATCCCTAACTGGCACAGAAGTCCCTTGATCGGCCTTCGCTGGCAATCGATCAACACCCACTGACACAGGTCAACCTGCGTGTTCGGCCCAGGTCTTGCCATGCGAACTGTTCCGATATATCGTTGAGGCATCGCGACAGATCAACGATGGAATGGAGTGATTGCGATGCGTTCGCATGGAAGCGACTACGGATTCGAGCGTGGCCATGGACGTCGTGGCGGGCCCCAGCGACAGGGTCGGGGCGACTACGAGGCGCGGCGCGGGGCGTTCGGGCCCTTCGGGCCGGGGCATGGTGGTCCCGGGATCCCCGGGTTCGGTCCGGGGCCCTGGGGAGGGCGCGGCAGGGGCGGTCCCAGGGGAAGGGCGCGCCGCGGTGACGTGCGGGCCTCCATCCTGGCCCTCCTCAAGGACCGGCCGATGCACGGATACGAGATGATCCAGGAGATCGCCGAGCGCAGTGGCGGGGCGTGGAAGCCCAGCCCGGGTTCGGTCTACCCCACCCTCCAACTGCTGGAGGACGAGGGGCTCATCACCAGCGAGACCGAGGGCGGCAAGAAGCTGTTCTCGCTCACCGAGTCGGGCCGCGCCGCGGTCGACGAGGGTCCCGAGGCGCCCTGGGAAGAGGCCTCGCGCGGGGTCGACTGGGAGGCGCTGAGCGAGATCCGGACGGCCGGCTTCGGCCTGATGGAGGCGTTCGGGCAGGTCTGGAAGACCGGCAACAAGGACCAGCGCGACAAGGCGCTGGCTGTCATCAACGAGGCCCGCAAGAAGCTGTACCTGATCCTCGCCGACGAGGGCTGACGGGCCGCTGTGTGTGAGAGTGCCCCGCGGAGGCGGTTCCTCCGCGGGGCACTCTCATGCATGTGTGCGGGCGGGTGCCCGGGGTGTCCCGTCAGCCCACCAGTCCGCCCAGCTTCCGCAGTGACTCGCTGAGCGCTGCCGTGGCCGAGTCCTTGAGCTTGCCCGCCATCAGGGAGACGGCCGCGCCCGTGAAGGAGGCGTCGATGCGGACCGTGGTGGCGCCGCCGTCCGGGGTGAGCGTGTAGCGCGTGGCGAGGTCCACGGCCATCGGGCCCTTGCCGCGGATGGCGAGCGCTCGGGCGGGCTCCAACTCGGCGACGGTCCACTCGACCTCGGCCGGGAAGGCCATGAGCTTCATGTTCTCCTGGAAGGTGGCGCCCACTTCGAGGGTCTCCGGGCCGCCCTTGGGGAAGCCGGTGTGCGTCGTGTTCCACTCGCCGTACGCGGACCAGTCGGTGAGCTGCGCCCAGACCTTCTCGGCAGGTGCCTCGATCCGTGCCTCCGCGCTGACCTCGGCCATACGACCACCCCTTCGTGTCGGGCTGCAATGTCGCGGAACGTAGCCGCAGGGCCTGGAACATTCAATACTGACGAACCGTCAGGAATTATGGAGAGGAGGAGGGGGAGGAGCCTGATTCTGCGGGCGTTCAGCCCACCCGCCGTATCACCGCCGCGTCGAACAGGTCCCACGCGCGCGGGAAGGGGCTCTCGTCGTGGCAGTGCCAGGCCTCCCAGAACAGGTCGGCGAGCAGGGCGTCCTCGGGGGCGTACACCCGGTACACGTACTCCCTGCCGTCGATCGCCGGCAGGGCCACCAGCCAGCACCTGCTCTCCATGCTGCGTTGGACGAGCGCCGGTGTCATCCGGTTGCGTTCGGGGCGTGCGGCAGGACGGCGCGCGCCCCCTCCGGGGGCATCGGCGTGATCTCATCCGTAAGGAGGAGAAACGAGTCATCCGTGCCCAACCTCTGTCGGACGCGAAAATGCTTCCTTCCGTGGATGACTCGGCTTGGTGGGACTGATGGGGTGGGGGTTGTGCAATCCCGTATTCCTCGGCAGGCGGCCGCCGACCATGGCCCGAACCGTTCGGAACCCGAGGCCAGGCTCAGTGAGGAGCTGGCCTCGGTGATCGCCGCCGCGCGCCGCAGAGCGCTGAGAGACGGGGACCGGCAGATCGACACGGCCCATCTGCTGCACACGCTCCTGGAGTCCGACCCCGAGGTCCGTGCGGCCTTCGACGACGGTCCGCAGGTCGCCCGGCTGCTCGGCTACCTCGTGCAGCGCAGCATCGGCTACGGCCTGCGCTGGCAGAGCAGCGTCGAGGACTCCGGTGCCGTACCCGTGCTGACCGAGCCGACGGGTTTCTCGCCCGTGGCGGCCGGCGCGATGGAGGAGGCCTGCGAGCGCGCCGAACGGCGGGGTGAGGGGCGGGACGCGGGGCGCGCCCTCGGGGTCGACCTGCTCGCCGCGATGGTCGCGGCTCCCGAATCGCGGGCGGTGGAGGTCCTGGGGCGCGCAGGTGTCGACGTGGAGGTGCTGGCGAGCCGGGCGGCGCGGCCGTACGCGGCGGGCGGGGACGCCACCTGCTGAGCCCTCGCGGGCGTCTGCGGAGTTCAGCTGTTGAGCCTCGCGGGCCGCGTCCAGCTGTTCCGTTCTGTCTCTGCAGGGCGTCCGGCGTCCAACAGCCCGGTCTCCATGTGCCGTCTCCACGTGCCGTCCGGTGATCGGTCGTCGAGTACCTGTGGCCACTTGGTGCCGAGCCCCCGGGTCTCCGTGGTGGCTTGCGGTGTCCAGCCGCGCATCCGTCGCGGGCCACCTGGTGTTCCGTATCCGAGCCTCCGCGGGCCGATGTCGGCGTCCAGTCGCTGAGACAGGTGTCATTGGGGATGACGGTCCTGACTTTGCCTGTCATCATGTGCCGGTGCATACGTCTCAGAGCAGTCAGGGCGGGCGGGGAAGAAGCGTCGGCCTGGGCCTCGCGCTTGTGTCGGCGCTCGCCTTCGGCGGATCGGGTGTCGCGGCCAAACCGTTGATCGAGGCCGGGCTCGAACCGCTCCACGTGGTGTGGCTGCGGGTCGCGGGCGCCGCGCTGGTGATGCTGCCGCTGGCCGTCCGCCATCGGGCGCTGCCCCGCAGGCGGCCCGCGCTGCTCGCCGGGTTCGGGCTCCTCGCGGTGGCCGGGGTGCAGGCCTGCTACTTCGCCGCGATCTCCCGGATTCCGGTCGGGGTCGCGCTGCTCGTCGAGTACCTGGGGCCCGCGCTCGTCCTCGGCTGGGTGCGGTTCGTGCAGCGGCGGCCGGTGACACGGGCCGCGGCCGTCGGGGTCGTCCTCGCGGTCGGCGGCCTCGCCTGTGTCGTCGAGGTGTGGTCGGGGCTCGGTTTCGACGTGCTGGGGCTGCTGCTCGCCCTGGCCGCGGCCTGCGGCCAGGCCTGCTACTTCGTACTCTCCGACCAGGGCGGCGACGCCGGTGAGGAGGCGCCGGACCCGCTCGGCGTCATCGCCTACGGCCTGCTCGTCGGCGCCTTCGCGCTGACCGTTGTCGCGCGCCCCTGGACCATGGACTGGTCGGTGCTCGCGGGCTCCGCCGACATGGACGGCACAGCCGTCGCCGCCTGGCTGCTGATCGGCTGGGTCGTGCTGATCACGACCGTCCTCGCGTACGTCACCGGAGTGGTCGCCGTACGCCGGCTCTCCCCGCCGGTCGCGGGCGTCGTGGCCTGCCTCGAAGCGGTCATCGCGACCGTGCTCGCCTGGGTGCTGCTCGGTGAACACCTGTCGGCGCCGCAGATCATCGGCGGTGCGGTGGTGCTGGCCGGCGCCTTCATCGCCCAGTCGTCGACGCCCGCCAAGCCCTCGGACGGGCCGGTCGCGGGCGGATCGGGTCGAGCGGGCGGAGTGGGTGGAGCGGGTGACGTGGAAAGGGAGTTGTCGGGCCGCGGGACCGCCGCATAGGGTGCTGATCATGCCTTCGAACGCGCTCGTTCTTCCCCCTCCGGCCGCCTGAGGCGGGCCCTCCCGGATCCATGCTCGGCGCTCTGCCGTCGAGCGGAACGGTGCTGCCCGCAGAAGTAGTCCGAGGACCTTTCCGTACGCCGGTGATCGGTGATCGGTGATGAGTGATCCGGTGAGCTGTTGATCCGGGGCTCTGACGCCCGTATCGACCCGGCGACGACGTGGTCCTTCCCTGCACTTCTGCGTCTGCGGAGAGAACACGTGTCGAATGCTGTTTCCGGCCTGCCCGTCGGGCGAGGCCTGCTCTGTCTGATCGTCGCCGGTGTCGCCTGGGGCACCGCGGGTGCGACCGCCTCGCTGGTCTACCGGGCCAGTGACATGGGGCCGGTCGCCCTGTCCTTCTGGCGCTGCGCGGGCGGGCTCGCGCTGCTGCTCGCCGTCCAGGCCGCACGTCCGCGGGTCCGGGCCACCGCCCCGGAGCCGCTCGGCCGCAAGGTACTGAGGGTCGGCGTCACCGGTCTCGGGCTCGCCGTCTTCCAGACCGCCTACTTCGCCGCCGTCTCGGCCACCGGCCTCGCCGTGGCGACCGTCGTCACGCTGGGCGCCGGCCCGGTGCTCATCGCGCTGGGCGCACGGCTGACCATGGGCGAACGGCTCGGGCGAGGCGGTGCCCTCGCCGTCGTAGGGGCCCTCGTGGGGCTCGCCGTGCTGGTGCTCGGCAGCGGTGAGGCGGCCGTACGGCCGTGGGGTGTCCTGCTCGCGGTGGTGTCCGCCGTCGGGTACTCCGCGATGACGCTGCTCACGCGGTGGTGGGGGCGCGACGGCGGGGCCGACGCGTCCGGTACGACGGTGGGGGCGTTCGCGGTCACGAGCCTGTGTCTGCTGCCGTTCGGCCTGGCGGAGGGGCTGGTGCCGGCCACGGCCGAACCCGCCCTGTTGCTGGGCCTGTTGGCGTACATCGCGGCCGTCCCCACGGCACTGGCCTACACGCTGTACTTCGCCGGGGCCACCGTGATCCGGTCGGCCACCGTCTCCGTGATCATGTTGCTGGAGCCGGTGAGCGCGGCCGTACTGGCGGTCGCGCTGCTCGGCGAACAACTGACGGCGGCGACGCTGGCGGGCACCCTGCTGATGCTCGGGTCCGTTGCGGGGCTCGCGGTGGCGGAGGCGCGGGGCGCGGGCGGGAGGGAGGAGCCGGTTCTCGTGTGAGTCGACGGGCGGGTGCGGGTCCTCCCGGGGCCCGCACTCCGGTCGTACGTCTCGGACGTTGCCCTCCGCCGCCGACGAGTCCGGCCCGCCCTTCGGATCGGGTCGGCCCGGCTCCCGGGTGAACCCGGCCCCGGCCGCGAGTCCGGGCCCGGCGCCGGACCTCCCTCACCTGGCGGAGGGAGCCCACACACCTCGCCTGCGCAGCTGGTGCTCCCGCGCCGCCGTGTCCCCGGGACCGCCCCTGGCCGCGAGTTCCGCGGCGATCCGGTTCTGCACGGCCTCCGGCTGGTTGTTCGCGTACTTGAACTTCGCCCGTACGCCGGTCACTTCGAGCCGTAGGCCGCGGATGCCGGAGAGCATGCTGCCGTACGGGGCCTCGCCGACGGCCACGCTCGCCGATCCGCCCTCCGGCTGGAAGTGACCCAGCTGACGGTTCAGCAGGTCGGCCTTCTCGTCCGGGTCGTCCACGACGTGGGCCGTGCACCGGAGTTGGACGGCCGCGTACAGGCTCGTCGGCGTGCCGTGCTCGGGTGGGGCACCCGGCGCGTGCTTCCAGGGGCCCGGTATGTACACGTAGTCGTCGACCACGCTCAGCAGCACCTCGGGGTTCGCCTCCAGGGCCGGCCACAGGGGGTTGGGGCGGGCCAAGTGGGCCAGGACCTCGCTGCGTTCGGGGTCGTGGACGAAGTGCGTCGGCTGGACGTACGGCGGTTCGCCGGGCGGACCGTTGACGGCGAGCTGGCCGAAGTCGTGGGCGGTGAGCCACCGTTGCCACTCGGTGTCGTCGCGAGGTGTGTCCCAGGGGTGGATCAGCATCCGAGGGCCTTGAGGTAGTCGGGGAGTTCGACACCGGGGGTCAGGTCCGCGTCCGCGACCGGGGTCTCGTACCCCTTGCGGAGCGGGACGACGCCGGCCCAGTGGGGGAGGGCGAGGTCCTCGGGCTCGTCGTTGACGCCGCCCGTGCGGACCTTGGCGGAGACCTCGTCGAGGTCGAGGCGGATCACGGCGGTGGCGGCCAGTTCCTTGGCGTTGGCGGGCCGGGAGTCCTTCGATCGGCCGGGCACGACGTGGTCGACGAGGAAGTCCAGGGCGAGCCGCTTCTCGTCCGGATCGGTCACCTGGTGGGCGACGCCGTGCACCACCACCGAGCGGTAGTTGATCGAGTGGTGGAACGCCGAGCGCGCCAGGATCAGCGCGTCGACATGGGTGACCGTCAGGCAGACCGGCAGCCCCGGGTCGGCCTGGCCCGCCATCCGCAGCGGGCGCGAACCCGTCGAACCGTGCACGTAGAGCCGGTCGCCGACCCGCCCGTACAGCGTGGGCAGCACGACGGGGGCGCCGTCCCGGACGAAGCCGAGGTGGCAGACGTAGCCCTCGTCGAGTATCGCGTGCACCGAATCCTTGTCGTACGAGGCCCGGTTCGCGGAGCGTGTGGGGACGGTGCGGTCGGTCGGGGTGTAGGCGGCGGGCTGTGTCGTCGGCTGGGGCCCCTGCATTGCGCTCTCCATTGCACTAGTGCATAATCTGTTTTGTGCTAGGAGAGTATCGGATCGAAGGGCGGCGCGCAGCCGAGATTGCGGCGAGCGTCGAGCGCGCGGTGGGTGCGGGGGAGCTGGAGCCCGGTCAACTGCTGCCTCCCATGAGAGAGTTGGCGGTCGAGCTCGGGGTGAATCCCAATACCGTCGCGGCCGCCTATCGCACGCTGCGTGAGCGCGGGGTCATCGAGACCGCCGGGCGCCGGGGCAGCCGGGTTCGGTCCAAGCCGGCGACGACGGGGCGTGAGTACATCCGCGTGGACGTGCCGGAAGGGGTGCGCGACCTGGCGGCGGGCAACCCCGATCCGGCGCTGCTGCCCCCGCTGGCGGCGGCGTTCGCGGCGGCCGTCGAGGAGGGAGAGCGCGCGCCGGTCCTCTACGGGGAAGCCCCGGTGGAGCCGGAGCTGGCGCGGATCGCCCGGGCGGAACTGGACGCCGACGGTGTGCCCGACGGGCCGGTCGCCGTCACCTCCGGGTCGCTCGACGCCATCGAACGTGTCCTGGCCGCGCACCTCAAGCCCGGGGACGCGATCGCCGTCGAGGACCCCGGGTGGGGCAGCCTGCTGGACCTCGCGCCCGCGCTCGGACTGCGCATGATCCCGGTGGGCGTCGACGACGAAGGCCCCCTCGCCGACGACGTACGGCGGGCCCTGGAGGCCGGGGCGCGGGCCCTGATCGTCACGGACCGGGCGCAGAACCCGACCGGTGCCGCGGTGAGCGCCACGCGTGCGCGTGCCCTGCGTTCTGTGCTGGGGGAGCACCCGGAGACCCTGCTCATCGAGGACGACCACGGCTACCGGATCGTCGACCAACCCCTCCACCCGCTGGCCGGCACCACCCGGAGCTGGGCCTTCGTACGCTCGGTCGCCAAGGCGTACGGGCCCGACCTGCGGCTCGCCGTGCTCGCGGGGGACGCCGTCACTCTGGACCGCGTCAGAGGGCGGCAGAGGCTGGGGCCCGGGTGGGTGAGCCGCCTGCTCCAGCGCGCCGTCGTCCGGTTGTGGGCCGACGGCGCGGTGGACGCGCCGGTCGTGGCCGCGGCGTACGGGGAGCGGCGGGACGCGCTGATCGGCGCGCTCGCGGAGTACGGAATCGAGGCGCACGGGCGCAGCGGCATGAACGTGTGGATCCCCGTCCCGGACGAGACCGGCGTGGTCGCACGCCTGCTGCACGCCGGCTGGGCCGTCGCACCCGGCGCCCGCTTCCGGATGAGCGCACCACCGGGCATCCGGATCACCGTCTCGACGCTCACCCCGGACGAGACCGGGCAGGTGGCGGCCGCGGTGGCATCGGCCGCCGGCCCGGCGCCGGTGCGGCGGTACGTCTGAGCGGGGGTCGGGTCGGGTCGGGTCGGGGCGGGGGCAGGCAAGCTGTGAGTACGCCCGAGGGGGCGCCGGTACGGGTGTGTCCGATGGGCGGCGGGCTGGTGCAGTGCGGGTTCGTCCGGCCGGTCGGTGTGCGTGCGTCGAGGGGGTATCGATCCGGTGCGGAGCGGTGGGGTGCGCGTCCGGCCGGCCGGACGCCGCGCCGATCCCGTACGTGCGCGTCACCTCCGCTCCCTCGGCCGGACCTGAGTGAGTGCCGCCCCCGCGAGGACGATCGCGGCGCCGGCGGGTGTCGACCAGGTCAAGGACTCGCCGAGGATGGCGACGCCCGCGGCCGTGGCGATGACCGGGACGAAGTACGTGACCATCTGGGCCGTCGTCGGGCCGACCTCGGCGACCAGGCCGTACTGGACGAGCATGGCGACCCCAGTGCCGAGGGCGCCCAGCGCGACGACCGCGAGCAGTGGCACGACCGGGAGGCGGCTCGGCAGGGTGGTGAACAGCGGGGTGACGACGGCCAGTTGGACGGTGGCCAACAGCAACTGCGTGCCGGTCAGGGAGAGGTTGGAGTTGCTGGAACCGGCCAGCGTACGGCGGACGTAGATCCAGCCGATCGGATAGCTCAGCGAGGCCAGCAGGGCCATCGCCGTGCCTCTGGCGTCCAGACCGTTGAAACCCTGCCAGGCGCCGAGCACCGTGAGCACACCGAGGAAGCCGATGCCGAGGCCGGCGACCCGCACCCGCGTCGGCCGGTCCTCGGAGAGGGCGACCAGGGACAGAGCCATGCCCCACAGGGGCGAGGTCGCGTTGCAGATGCCCGCGAGCGTGGACGGGATCGTCAGCTCCGCGTAGGCGAACAGGGAGAACGGCAGCGCGTTGATGAAGAAGCCCGCGACCATGAGATGCGCCCAGGTCCGGGCGGAGCGCGGCAGCCGCTCCCGCTTCACCGCCATCACCCCCGCGACCACCGCCGTCCCGAACAGCAGCCGCCCGAAGGTGACCTGGAAGGGAGCGAAGCCCCCCGTGCCGACCTTGATGAGAAGGAAGCTGAAGCCCCAGATCAACGACAGGAAACCGAAGCGGAGGCGCCAGTCGAGCGTGGTCCGGCGGCGGTCGGTGGCGGGAGTGGGCGTGAGGGTTCGTGGTGTCGTGGCGGTGGTCATGGGCGTAACGATCCTCGGAACGATCTCGTAGAACAAGCGAGATTTGTCGCCCGGCATCTCGTAGCATTGCTTACATGTTGAACCTGGAGCGCCTGCGCACCCTCGACGCCCTCGCCCGGCACGGCTCGGTGAGCGGGGCGGCCGAGGGGCTGCACGTCACGACGTCGGCCGTCTCGCAGCAGATGTCCAAACTGGAGCGGGAGGTGGGGCAGCGGCTCCTCGCCAAGAACGGCCGGGGGGTGCGCCTCACCGACGCGGGCAGGCTCCTGGCCGAGCACGCCGCGCGGATCCTGTCCCAGGTCGAGCTCGCCCAGTCGGACCTGGAGGCACAGCGCGGCCAGGTCGTCGGAGAGCTGCGCCTCGCCGCGTTCCCCACGGCCGCGCGCGGGCTGTTCCCCGCCGTGCTCGGCGCGCTGCGGGCCGAACACCCGGCGCTGCGGGTGCGCAGCCGGGAGCTGGAGCCCGAGCTCGGGATCAACGCGGTGATCCGGGGCGACATCGACCTGGCCATCGTCCTCGACTGGTACAACAAGCCGCTGCCGGTGCCCGAGGGGCTCGCCAAGGCCACGATCCTCGACGACCCCGCGGACGTGGTGGTGCCGGAGAGCCATCCGCTCGCCGACCGGGACGAGGTCGACCTGGAGGACTTCGCGGACGACGACTGGATCGTCTGGCCCGAGGGCGAGTTCTGCCACGAGTGGCTGCTCTATACGCTGCGGGCCAAGGGCATCGAGCCCTGTATCGCCCATCGCGCCGGGGAGCACCCCACCCAACTCGCCCTGGTCGCTGCGGGGCTGGGCGTGTGCGTCGCGCCCCGGCTCGGCCGTGACCTGATGCCGCTCGGGGTGCGGGCGCTGCCGGTGAGGCACCGGGTCCACCGCTATGTGTACGCGGTGTGGCGCGTGGACGCCGACCGCCGGCCGTCGATCAGGGCGGCGGTGGCAGCGTTGCGGAGGGCCGGGGAGGAGATCGAGGCGGGGGCCGCCATGCGCTGACGGAACCGGCGGGTGTCACGCTGACGCGATCAGTGGGCGTGACTCGCTGACGTGATCAGGTGACGGTATGCCTCACAGGGACGCCAGTTTCCGGAAGTCCCACGAGGTGACGGCGTCCGGCTTCAACCGCAGCCAGGCGTGCCTGCCGTCGTGCGGGAGCTCGCCGATGCCGAAGTACTTGCGGGCGAACACCGGCTCGATGCCGACGAGTTCGGGGTGCGGCTCACCCGCGCGCGGGACCTCGCCGACCACCTCGACGGTGCCCGACAGTTCGACGCCCCGCAGTTCGTCGTACTCCTCGCCCGCGTCCACGACGACGGCGGCGCGCGGATCGCGGAGCAGGGCGGCCCAGCGCCTGCTGCGGATGATCGAGTACAGCCAGAGCGAGGTGCCGTCCCAGGCGAACCAGAGCGGGCTGACGTGCGGGGTGCCGTCCGCCGAGACGGTGGCGACACGGCAGGTGCGCTGGGTGGCCAGGAACTCGTCCAGTTCGTCGGGCGCCATCATGATCCTCCGGCCCCGGCGCTGAGTGACGGCCATGCGGTCCCCTTCGTCTCCGGCTCTTCTCCGGCGTACACCTGTCTGACGTGGCGTCAGAAAAGGATGAGGGTGTCTTCCGCCCGTGCGCAAGGGGCACTACGCTCGCCCGCCCCGACCGACGACGACAAGGGGGCACCATGCCGTCGCACGACCAGCTCGGCGAACTCCTCGACCCCGCGAGCACGGTCCTGCTCACCGTCGAGTGCCAGCAGGGCGTCGTGGGCCCGGACAGCGCGCTGCCCGAACTGGCCGAGGAGGTGCGCTCGTCGGGGGTGCTGGCCAACATCGCCCGGCTCGTCGCCGGGGCGCACGAGAGCGGTGTGCAGGTGATGCACGCCGTCGCCGAGCGCCGGCCCGACGGGCGGGGCGCGAACCGCAACGCCCGGCTGTTCCGCGCCGCCGAACGGCTGCCCGTACGGCAGTTGTCGGGCACCGCGGCCGTGGGCGTCGCCCCGCCGATCGAGGTGGCCGAGGAGGACTTCGTCGTACGGCGGCTGCACGGCCTGTCGCCGCTCGCGGGCACCGATGGCGACGCCCTGCTGCGCAACCTGGGCTGCCGCACACTGATCGTCACCGGCGTCTCCGCCAACGTGGCGATCCCCAACGCCGTGTTCGACGCGGTGAATCACGGTTACGCCGCCGTCGTGCCCCGGGACGCCATCGCGGGGGTGCCCTCCGAGTACACCCCCGCGATGATCCGCCACACCCTCGCATTGGTCGCCACGGTCGCGACCACGGACGAGGTGCTGGCGTGTCTCAAGCGGCCCGCGCGACGGGCCTGACCTCAGGCCAGCTGGATCGAGTCCCCGCTGACGGTGATCTCCTTGGCGGGCAGCGCCTGGGTGGCGGGGCCGCTCTGCACGCTGCCGTCGGTGATCGAGAAGTTGCTGTTGTGGCAGGGGCAGTTGATGAGGCCGTCGGAGATGCTCTTCACCGCGCAGCCCTGGTGGGTGCACGTGGACGAGAACGCCTTGAAGTCGCCGGCCGTCGGCTGTGTGACGACCACGCCCTCGCTCTCGAAGACCTGGCCGCCGCCTTCGGGGATGTCGGCGGTCTTGGCGAGCTCGGTGCCACCGGCGCCGGCGTTCTCGCCGCCGTTCTCGCCGCCGCCCGAGCCGCCGCTGCTCGCGTCGCTGCCGGCGCTGGTGGTTTCCTGGGCGCCGGAGGAGGTCGACGAGTCGTCGTCCGATCCGCACGCGGTCAGCGCGACGGCGAGTCCCGCCGCTCCGGCGGCCGTCATGACGGTGCGGCGGGCCGGTTTCGATGCGGGGCGAAGCGATGAGCTGTTCATATGCGAGGTTTCCCTTTCATAGGTGTTTCGTGATCCGTGCAGAGGTACGGAACGCGGCCGTCCGTTGCTCAGACACTGTAAGTGCTTGAGAGTTTGACTTGTTCGGGATCAGAGTGGCATAAGGGGGTGCGTGAGCCGCCGTCGGCGCCCAGTGGTACCTCAGTAACCTTGGAAAATGCTGAAAGAAGTCACCGCCACCCGCTTCATCACGCCCCTGCGTGAGGGCGGCTCGCTGCCGGGGCTCGTCGAGGCCGACGATCTCGGGACGTACGTCATGAAGTTCACCGGCGCGGGGCAGGGGCGCAAGACGCTCGTCGCGGAGGTCGTCTGCGGTGAACTCGCCCGGCGGCTCGGACTGCGCGTGCCCGGCCTTGTGACGATCGGCCTCGATCCCGTGCTGGGGCTCGGCGAGCCCGACCCGGAGGTGCAGGAGCTGCTGAAGTCCAGCGGCGGCACCAACCTCGGCATGGACTTCCTCTCCCGTGCGATCGGCTTCGACCCTCTCGCCTTCGAGGTGAGCCCCGAGGAGGCCGGCCGGATCGTCTGGTTCGACGCCCTGGTCAACAACGTGGACCGCTCCTGGCGCAACCCCAACCTGCTGATGCGGCAGGGGGACCTGTGGCTCATCGACCACGGGGCCACCATGATCTGGCACCACAACTGGCCCGGCGCCCGTACCTCCGCCGCCAGGCCGTACGACGCCTCCGACCACGCGCTGGCGCCCTTCGGACCGGATGTCGCCTCCGCCGCCGCGGAACTGGCGCCGCTGGTCACCGAGGAACTCCTGGCCGAGGTGACCGCAGAGGTCCCCGAGGTCTGGCTGGCCGACGAGCCCGGCTTCGACTCGCCGGACGCGCTGCGGCGGGCGTACGCGGAACCGCTGCTCGCGCGGGCCGCCGTCATCCATGAGCGCGTTCAGGGGGTCAAGTGAGCGACAGGCATGTCTTCGAGTACGCGTTGCTGCGGGTGGTGCCTCGCGTCGAGCGTGGTGAGTGCTTCAACGCGGGCGTTCTGGTGTACTGCCGCGCCCGGTCCTTCGTGGCCGCCCGTACGCACCTCGACGAGGCCAAGCTGCTGGCCCTGGACCCGGAGGCGGACGTGACGGGCGTACGGGCCGCGCTGCGTGCCGTCGAGGGGGTCTGCGCGGGCGGCGCGGCGGCGGGCCAGGCCTCGCGCGACGACGCCGGGCGGCGCTTCCGCTGGCTGATCGCGCCCCGTTCGACGGTCGTGCAGCCGGGGCCCGTGCACACCGGGCTCACCGCGGATCCGGCCGCCGAGGCGGAGCGGCTGCTCGACCTCTTGGTGAGGTAATGGATCACACGCGCGCGGTGTGCCGTTGACACCGGGTGCCAGGGCTTCTAGCGTCACGTCTGGTCAAGGTACTAAGCGGTTGCTCACCTGCGGGCGTACCGTGAGAGCCGCACCCCAAGGGCGAGGAGAAGCAGCAATGTCCACCACTGAGCAGCGGGTCGCCGTGGTCACCGGTGCCGCGCGCGGCATCGGCGCCGCGACCGCCGTACGACTGGCCGCCGAGGGACGCGCGGTCGCGGTGATCGACCTCGACGAGGCCGCGTGCAAGGACACCGTGGAGAAGATCACCGCCGCCGGCGGCAAGGCGCTCGCGGTCGGCTGCGACGTCTCCGACGAGGCCCAGGTCGAGGCCGCCGTCACCCGGATCGCCGAGGAGCTCGGCGCCCCGACGATCCTGGTCAACAACGCGGGCGTGCTCCGCGACAACCTGCTGTTCAAGATGAGCGTGACCGACTGGGACACGGTCATGAGCGTGCACCTGCGCGGGGCCTTCCTGATGACCAAGGCCTGCCAGCAGTACATGGTGGACGCCAAGTTCGGCCGCGTCGTCAACCTCTCCTCGTCCTCCGCGCTCGGCAACCGCGGCCAGGTCAACTACTCCGCCGCGAAGGCCGGTCTGCAGGGCTTCACCAAGACCCTCGCCATCGAGCTCGGCAAGTTCGGCATCACCGCCAACGCCGTCGCGCCCGGCTTCATCGTCACCGACATGACCGCCGCCACCGCCGAGCGGGTCGGCATGGGCTTCGAGGAGTTCCAGGCCGCGGCCGCGACCCAGATCCCCGTGCAGCGTGTGGGCCACCCGGACGACATCGCGGGCGCGATCGCGTTCTTCACGGGCGATGCCGCGGGCTTCGTCTCCGGTCAGGTGCTGTACGTCGCCGGCGGACCGCTCAACTGAAGGCAGGGACATGACTAAGGAACTCCCCGAAACCAGGGAACTCCCCGAGCTCTCGGGCAAGGCCGCCCTCGTCACGGGCGCCAGCCGCGGTATCGGCTACGGCGTCGCCGAGGCCCTCGTCGCCCGCGGCGACCGCGTGTGCATCACCGGCCGCAACGAGGACGCCCTGAAGGAGGCCGTCGAGCAGCTCGGCGCCGACCGGGTCATCGGCGTCGCGGGCAAGGCCCACGACGAGGCCCACCAGGCCGCCGCCGTCGAGCGCACCATGGAGGCCTTCGGGCGCGTCGACTTCCTGGTCAACAACGCCGGGACGAACCCGGTGTTCGGCCCGATCGCCGACCTCGACCTGGACGTGGCGCGCAAGGTCTTCGAGACCAATGTCGTCTCCGCGCTCGGCTTCGCCCAGCGCACCTGGCACGCCTGGCAGAAGCACAACGGCGGCGCGATCGTCAACATCGCCTCCGTCGCCGGGGTCTCCGCCTCGCCGTTCATCGGCGCGTACGGCATCAGCAAGGCCGCCATGATCAACCTGACCCTGCAGCTGGCGCACGAGTACGCGCCCGGGGTGCGGGTCAACGCGATCGCGCCCGCCGTGGTGAAGACCCAGTTCGCGAAGGCCCTGTACGAGGGCCGGGAGGCGGAGGCCGCGGCGGCCTACCCGCTCGGCAGGCTCGGCGTGCCCTCCGACATCGGCGGCGCCGCGGCCTTCCTCACCTCGGAGCAGTCGGACTGGGTCACCGGGCAGACGCTCGTGATCGACGGCGGCATCTTCCTCAACGCCGGGGTCGGCTGACGAGGACGGCGGACGCCGGTACCGGTCGGCAGCGACTCTGCCGACCGGTACCGGCGGCCGCCGCGCGGGCGTCCACAAGGGCGTCACAGGGGCCG